>JAVHLK010000039.1 GCA_031082285.1 Desulfomonilaceae bacterium | reverse complement strand
GGTCCGACGAATCGCTATCGATCAGGAGAGGTAGGCTGTACTCGAACTATTGGAAAGAGGAAGGAACGACATGTGTTTCACGGCTACACCAAGGAAATGCACGGACCCAAATGCAACTCGGGATTCCTCTCGGTCCACTGTGCGGTACATCCGGACCGATTCGAGCTCGACCTTTAGGGACTGAGGTTCCCCTTTTTCGTCCGGCGGTTACGAAGGACTTGACAAGGAGATTCCATACTGTTACTGAAGTGCCTGGAACACACACCGGGGGCTCATACGGCAAGAGCAACCGGGCTTGAAACCGGCACGTAATATTCCGGCCATGGGCTTCACGCCATACTCCGTAACAACTGTTGCGGAACTGAGGCCGGGGCACAAGACAGCCGAAATGGAATTCATTGAACGGTCGATGCTTCTTTGATATAATCGGCCCATACGAAGAACTCGTGGAAATGTGACGTCAATAATGGCACGCTCGGGACCGCATATAAAATACCTCACCTATGTCGCTCTAATTGCCATGGCGGTGCCCCTTATGGGCGGCTGGAAGGTGTGCGCCAAGAAGCCCGACGCACAGGGCTTCATACAACTCTCTCAATGGACTTTGCCCGCTGAAGAAGTGGTCACTCCCGATACAAACGGAGATTCTCTCGGCGGCAAGCCCCGGTGTGAGTGCAAGAAGGGAAAGACCTGCCCTGGTATTCCCCAGGTCACTCTTGTTTCGGGACGAAACGTGTCACGCGTCGAGCAATCCCCCGAAAAGAATTCCTTTCAGTTATCCTGCTTTTGCAGCCCATCGGCAACCCAATTCGCCACAGGGCCGCCTGGAGCCCTTGATACATCAGGTTTCAGATATGTTCAAGTCCTTCATTCGGAGATACGTCTAACCATCGTTCTGCTCATTTGATCCTATCCGTCTCCCCAAATCCATCTGTTTCAACAATCGAGTCGGATTTCTCACGAACTCACGGAGCACCGAAAATCGGGTACTTCGGTTCGGCGATTGAACCGTTTGGCGGATGATCGCATGCTGCAATTCGGGAGGATGCGCTTGATGGAAATGGAAAAACCAGGGAGGCTCGCCCCCCATATCAATAAGGGAAAACTGCCGTGTGAGCCCTAAGGCCGTTACCGGTATTTACCGTACGGCATGAAAGCTCTGACGATCCCATTCGGGAATCGAGGCGCTCCGGTCCGCACATACGGCATAACCAAGGAGGTTGTAGAGAATGAAAGGTATTCACAGGCTGTCAATTCTACTCACCATCGCATGTCTTATCCTCACGGTGACGCCCGGTTCCGGACTGGCGTCGGGGAGACTCGATCTTCAGGCCGTTTTGTCAAACCGTGTGCCCGTGCTCCTGGAATTCGGCCGCGGCTGGTGCAAACCCTGCAAATATATGAAGCCTATTTTGGACGACATGGCCAGAGTGTACGCGGGAAGAGCGGTCGTCACAATTGTTGAAATGGACGAAAACGCCGACCTGGTAAGATCCTTTGGAATACGAATGATGCCCACTCAGGTTTTCCTGACGCCTGACGGAAAAGAGTATTTCAGGAACGAGGGAATCTTGGAACGCGAGCAAATCGCTCAGGTATTCAGTCGAATGGGCGTGCCATCTCCGCAAGCTCCCCAAAGCATGGGCCCCGGATCTCCGACGGCTCGGGTTCAAGAGGGACAGAGGTCGGCCCCAAGATAACGAGCCGGGCACCGACCCCGAATTACTCCTGCCGGACACGCTTCCGGCAGGGAGAACCGGTTACGAAATGAGGAGGTAGTACAGAATGGAATCGCTATTCGAGATCGTCCAACAATGGGTATCGTCCGGGAGTCTTGTCCTGGCCGCGAGCGGCGCGTTTGTCGGCGGAGCCCTTACCGCGCTGAACCCCTGTGTTCTCGTGATGGTTCCTCTGCTGATAGGGTTCATCGGTGGTATGGGACAGGAGATGACCACGAAGAGATCATTCCTCTATACGGTCGTCTTTGTCCTCGGATTCAGCCTGGAGCTGGCAATACTCTTTTCCGTAGGCTTGGCCGCTGCGCCGTTTCTCCAATCCAAGTACATGATCTACGTGGTGGCCGGCATCTGCATTTTGCTGGGGCTTCACTTCATGGATCTGTTCCATATTCCCCTTCCCATATCGCAGGACAAGTTGCCAAAACATACAGGCTATTTAGGCGCGGCGCTGTTCGGCTTCATGTTCGGGTTGGTGTCTTTGCCCTGCACGGGCCCGGCTTTGTTACTCATCGTGAGCGTCATCCCGGTGAAAGGAGCTCTCTTCGGCGGCGTCATGATGCTCTTCTACGGCATCGGGCACAGCCTGCTCATCGTGGCGGTGGGAACATCCGCAGGCGCGGCACGTCACATCCTCGGATCGACAAGACTCCGCACCGCAAACCTGATGGTCAAAAGAGCGGCTGGAGCCCTTCTCGGAGCCGTAGGCATATACATCGCGGTGGGCGCGCTGTTCCCCAGTTTGGGGTTCGCGTTCTGAACCATGCAGATCCGACAATTGTGAGGCAGGAGCATGGTAGGCTTACCTTTCCCCAACCGAGACTAACATCGCCGCGGACTGATTCTTACGCCGGCAGGGTTGCCGACCGCGGCACCGTTGGTCTTCCCTCCCAACTAGTTGGGGACTCTTCGGCATGGGAGAAGAGTCCCCCTTTTTCTTTCTCTCTCGACTCGAGCAGCATCGTTGGGAGTCATTGAACACGGAGATCTCCGAGGAGGCCCAGGATGGCTTCGTCGCTGCAAGATCGATGCTCACTCCTTATCCTTCTTCAGGTACTCGTGATACCTGCCGGCATCGGATGGGTTTATTCTTTTGTGCGCGTTCCTGTCCGGTGGATCAATGGCGTTCGACCGCACTGCTCAAGCAGGACAAGACAGCCCCCACGATTTCAGATGAGACTGAACGAAGAGCTGCAACTGATCGAGCTTGCCGCAAAGGCCGAAGAAAAGGTCCTCAATGCAACCTGACAGGCCCTGGAGTCTTTGAGCTACGTCCGACTCATTTGCCGGACCGATGTGCCCAAGACCTGGACTTGGTGCGCCGTTGCCCCAATACGGTGACATATTCCTGACCCTTCGAGGGTGCCATCCGCGTTCCGCGCGGGACCCTCCCAATGACAAACGTGGAGGCGTCCGGAGTATTCAAGGCGCGACACTAAAGCAGTCCGTGAGTCA
Source organism: Desulfomonilaceae bacterium (assembly GCA_031082285.1). GTDB lineage: Bacteria > Desulfobacterota > Desulfomonilia > Desulfomonilales > Desulfomonilaceae > JAVHLK01. Next base: position 40,662 of record JAVHLK010000039.1, on the reverse strand, counting down.
AAATGACATTGACTATTTGACGCAAAAGTGAAATAGTCTCCCCGGCGGAATCATTCACCGAACACCGGAGAATCATGGATCGTAGGAGCTCGAGGGAACTCTGAAATGCGTACGCGCGTGATCTCCGCCCTTCGGTGCGATCCGGCAAGGTTTCGCCGATGGCTCAGGGGGACGGTTCATTTGTTGAGGGTTCGCCACCGGCCTGATGCCATGCCGCCGGTACGGCGGCCAAAGACTTGAGAGTTGCCGGATGGATAATGTCCGATCGCGAAAAGGACGGTAAGGACTCTTGAATACCAGTTGCACTCTGCCATGGCATGACCCCATTCTGGATAATCGTTTCCGCTCCTCGGGTTATTCCGAACCGACAAGAACGGTTTTTGACAGGTTGATCCGTATCGAGAAGGCATGCCTTTTCGAGAGCCGGTCCGATGAGGGGGGCACCTGTATCGGGATCGGGAAGAAGTCATGACTCCCGTGCGACTCCCCGTCATTTTGTCGTTGGCCGTTCTTCTGACCGGCTGTGTAGGATTACCGACAGTGTTCCAACAGCGCGTGGTGAAGCCCCATGTGGCCGGTTCCGTCGGAGTTCCATTGCCGGGGCCTTCCCGCTCCCCATCCTTGTCCGCTCGTCTGACCTTGGAACAATGCATAGAGATCGCACGAACGAATAACCCAGGCCTTGCCGCGGGCAGTTGGGATGTCCGGACTGCGCAGGCACAACGAGATACCGCGGCGTCGCAGTGCCGGCCCCGGATCACCACAAGAAACAGTTACCGGAGTTTCGTCCAGAATCAGAGGCTCCAGCCGGCCAGAATCAACGCCGAACCGGGGATGTTCTCATCCAGCGTTCTCTCGATGGATCTGGTTCTGAATATGCCGTTGTTCACAGGCGGCAGAATCACGAATGAAATCCGTGGCGCCGATCTGTTGGCCCTGGCGGCGCAGAATCGTCTCGCGCGAAGCTGGGAGGAGATTGTCTTCAACATCACCAGTTCATTCTATTCCATCCTCGGTCAGCGGAAGTTGTTGGGATCCCTTCGATTCTCCCGCGATGTGTTGACCAGACACCGGCGTCGCGTAATGGACATGTTTACCGCGGATAAAGCTGCTCGGGTGGATGTCCTCCGTACCGAGGTGCGGATTGCGGACATAGATCAGCGCATCATACGAGAGCAGACCGTTCTCGACATTCAGCGAAGGGTGCTGGCAACACTGCTGGGAGCATCGACCGGAAACGAGTCGGCGGACATCCAGGGAGAATTGCGGGTCAGGCGGTCTTTGCCGAGTGTCGACGGGGCCCTCGCGATGGCATTTTCAGAACGCAGTGACTATCGGGCCGCACGGGCCTCTCTCGACGCCCAGGGAACCAAGGTTGTGGTTGCACGCGCCGCCCAATGGCCGACCGTATCAGTGGAAGGATCTTACGGCGTGAGAGTGGCCGCGGGAATTGACGATAACGGGGTGGCGATCACGCGGCGTCTCAATTGGCCGAATTTTCCGACAATTCCTGTGGAAAGGGCCCCCTTGCGCGGTCCATGGCCCAACCCCGACTCGAATCTCCCTGTAGGAAGCATTGGGGTGGTTCTCGATTATCCGATCTTTGACGGGGGGCGCATATCCTCCCAGATTCGCGAACAGGAGGCCAAGCTCCTGTCGGCGCAACAGTTGTTGCGGAAGCTTGAGTTGCAGATCCGTCTTGAGGTTGAGACCGCGCTGCTCAACGGCTCTTCTGCACTGCAGCGGGTGACGGCCACGCAAAAGGCGATTGAACAGGCCAGAGAAAGCCTCAGAATCGAGCGAACCAGGTACGATCTCGGCAAGGGAACCATTACGGACGTACTCGACGCTCAATCAGCCGCATTGGAAGCTGAAACAAACTACTACCACGCTCTGGTCGACTACAACCTGGCGTTCGCTCAATTGGGATTGGCCGTCGGTGAAAAGAGATGAGAGGCTCAACTTTTCGCGAGATGGGGCAACGGCCGTAATCTTCTCGTAGAAAGATCCTGGGCGAAACTCGATAACGGAAGGGAGATCGGCGTGTTATTATCCGGATGGTAGAGAGTGGGGCGAGAAAGGTCTTGACAGTATTTCGCTATTCCGTAAAATCCTCAATGTTGAAGCGCGGGATTCGGCTATCCTGGTTGTAGAACAAACCATAACCAATCATTCCAAGGACGCAGCAACGAACGCCGGTCCGTACTCTCAGCCAAAGCTTCGTGAACGCGCTATCCAGGAGATGAATGATGAAACGTATCGTGATTATCGGCGGTGGTCTCGTCTTACTCGTCTGTGGCCTGTGGTGGATATCCGGGATCTCTGCATCGACGGGACAAGCCCCCGACGTAAAACCCAAGAGACCGGCTCCTCTCGTGGCAGTTCAGGAGGTCGTCCTCGGCGACATTTCGACATTTCTGGAACTCACCGGCTCGGTGGAGCCCACGAGAGTCGCTCGCTTGGCCTCTCCAGCCGAAGGCCCAATTATCAACTGCGCCATCCGCGAGGGAGATACCGTCGGAAAAGGAAACAAGCTGTTGAGCATTGGCAGAAAAAAAGCGACAGAGGCTCTGCTCAAGTCCGCCAAGAGCGAAGTGGACTACACGGAAAACGAGTTGGAACGGATCCAAACGCTGGTGGAGAGTGGTGCGATTCCCCGAGACCAGTTGGAGTTGACCAGAGCCCAGCATGCCAAGGCCATCGCGCAGATGGAAAAAATGGAGGAGAGCGCTCGGGATTTCGACGTGGTAGCTCCGTGGGACGGAATAGTGTCCAAAGTCCTTGTCACGGACGGGAATTACGTGGCTGCCAGGAGCGCACTGGTGGAGATTTTCGACCCAAAGTCGCTCGTGGTTCGCGTGGCGGTCCCGGAGGTCTACAGTCAGAGTCTGAAAAAGGACATGTCGGTCTCCGTCGAACTGGACGCGTATGAAGGGAAAGTCTTCCGTGGGAGTATTTCCCGAATATATCCGGAATTGGACCGGAGAATGAGGACTCAGACTGCCGAGGTAGAACTCTTGGACGCGGTCAAACTCGTTCCCGGAATGTTTGCCAGGCTTGTTGCCGCACTCAGAACCGAGGAGGGTACGATTGTAGTTCCCGGTGAAGCAATCATAGTTACGCCAAAAGGAGACCGGGTCGCGTATGTCATCCAAGAAGATCGAGTTCAACGACGCGAAATCTCCACAGGTTTGGAGTCAAAAGGAAAAGTTCAAATCCTCTCGGGGCTTAAACCCGGCGAACAAGTCGTTGTTGCCGGTAACGAAAAGTTGAAAGATGGAACAAGAGTCCGGCTGAAGAAAGGTCAGGATCAAAAAGTCCCGAAAAAAAGTGAGTTAAGGGACGGCCCTGCTTGTGGAGGCGCAGTCGGATGAGAATTACGGACTCATCGGTCAAGCGCCGCACGGCCACCAGTGTTATCGTGATTGCTCTTGTAGTTCTCGGTTCCTATGGTCTTTGGCGGATCCCCCTCAACTTCCTGCCGGACATTACCTACCCGCTTGTCAAAGTGCATATCTATTGGCCCGGAGCAACGCCGGAGGAAATAGACAAGAGCCTGGCCGATCCCGTTGAGCGGCAGCTGGCAAGCGTCGAGGGACTTGATTACCTTGAATCATCGGCCATTGAAGGCATGTACACGGCGCTGGTGAATTTCGAGTACGGCGTGGACGTGAACGTCGGCTATCAAGATGTTCTGGCGGCCATGGCGCGGGCCGCTCGGAACCTTCCGGAAGACATCGAGCCGCCGATAATCATCAAAGCCGACCCGTCACAGCTCCCCGTGGTGCAGCTGACTGCGAGTTCGGAGCAATGGGATCTGGTGAAACTCCGAACCTGGGTGGAAGACTGGCTGCAAGACAGACTCATGGCTGTTCCAGGCGTCGCGGGCACGGAAATCGTCGGAGGATTGAAGCGGGAAATCCGCGTTCACCTTGACGCAAAGGGAGTCGAGAAGTACCAGCTCACCCTTGCCAATGTGATCAAACGGTTACGTGAAGAAAACGTAGAACAGTTTGGGGGCCGGGTGACGGTTGGTCCGCGTGAATACATTGCACGGACCGTCGGTGAATATGACAACCTCGATCAAATCAAGAACGTGCTCCTCGCTCGCAAGGATGAGGGCAAGGTCTTTGTCGGCGATGTCGCGAACGTGGAGGACTCGCATGAAGATGTCCGCGTAATCACGCGACTCGACGGCAAACCTTGCGTCAAGCTCAGTGTCCTTAAACAGGCGGATGCGAACACCGTCGAGGTTGCACGAGCGGTGAACCGAAAAATTCAGGAACTCCAGGCGGGCTTTCCTGAAGGTGTCCAGATCGGCATGGTAGAAAATCAGGCTGAATACATTGAGGCCGCGCTCACCGGCGTGCGCAACGCAGCCGTAGAGGGAGCCATTCTCGTTATCCTGATCGTGTACGTCTTCTTGGGAAGTTGGCGTCAGGCGCTGGTTATGGCCCTGGCTCTTCCGGTGACCATGGTGGTGAATTTTGGTCTCATGAAGATAGCCGGCTTTTCACTGAACATCTTCTCATTGGGGGGCTTGGTCGTCGCAATAAGTGTGGTGCTCGACAACTCGATTGTGGTGATCGAAAACATCACCAGGCTCAAACACGAACAGCCCGATGCCCCACTCGATCGGGTCGCCGTTACCGCCACCGCGGAAGTGGGTCCTGCAATCGTTGCCGCGACACTTTCTTTTATCGCCATCTTCGTTCCTTTTCTCATTCTTCCCGGGCTTGTAAGTCTGTTGTTTCGCGAACTGATCCTTGTCATAGCAGGCGTCGTCATCATCAGCCTCATCACTGCCGTCACATTTGCCCCCATGCTCACTTCGGCACTCCTCGGGAGAACGTCGCCACACGATTCCGAGAGTACGCGATTCCAACGTCTTTTTTCACGAGTTACCGAGGGATATGGACTGGTGCTTGAATCCATCCTCCGCCGGCGCTGGATCGCGGTAGGAACATTGTGTGCCGTTCTCGTCGGTCTGGTGATCGTTCTTCCAAGGATGGGAACCGAATTCCTGCCGCAAGTGGACGATGGACGGATCATGGTCAAGGTCCGGCTTCCTACCGGAGCGTCCGTGAGCGAGACCGACAAGGCCCTGCGTCGCATTGAAGCGTTAATGGAGGACGACCCTCTTATAGAATCCTATTTCACGTTGGTGGGAGGAAAGGTATGGGGACTTTACACGTACCAGATAGCCAACGAGGGAGAGATTAATATTCAACTGGTTCCCCGGCACGATCGCAATTTGAGCACAAACGAGTACGTCGCACGACTTCGCCCGGCCGCGGCAAAGATCGGTATTCCAGGCGGCAAGGCCATGGTTATGCCGATGAAGGTCAAGGGGATTAGAAAGCTCGGTGACGCAGACATAGAGTTGAGCATAAGAGGACCCGACACGACACTGATTTTTGAATTGGCTCAGAGAGCAGCTGGGATCATGAACAAATTGGCATACTTCACAAATGTGTACGTGTCTATGGATATGACCAAGCCCGAATACCAAATTCACGTTGATAGAAAGCGTTCGGCAGAGCTCGGGGTCTCCATTTCGGATGTCGCCGGCAGCGTGAAGGCTCTGCTGCATGGTGCCGTTGCAACAAAGTACAGGGAAGGCCAGAGGTACTACAACGTCCGCGTAGTCATTCCCGAACAGGAAATGACCACTCGACAAGACCTGGAAAACCTCGTGTTGGAATGTGCTCAAGGAGGGTACTTGAGGGTCCGGGATCTCGCCACGGTGAATCAGGCCGTGGGCCCTGTGGAAATAGTCAGAGAAGATCAGGTCAAGTCCGTTGTCGTCCGGGGAGACGCGTCCGGGACAACCGTCGGACAAGCATTGGCCGAGTTAAAGGACGCCCTGGCCAAAATGAAGCGACCTACGGGTTACGAATTTACGTTTGGTGGACAGGCCCTCATGATGGCCGACATGAAGAGGACAACGACCGGGATCCTCGCGTTTGCTTTGTTCTTCGCTTTTGTGGTGCTGGCAGTGCAGTTCAACAGCCTGAAACTCCCCGCGCTGATTCTCGGTTCGGTCCCGTTTTGTCTGGCAGGCTTGATTTACATGCTCTACCTTACCGGAATTCCTCTGGGAGCTACCGTCCTGATCGGTGCCCTCGTTGTCGTTGCAGCAACGGTAAATGAAGGAGTGCTGCTCTTGACGTTTGCGGAGGAACTGCGCGTGCGTGATCGTTTGTCCGCGTTCGACGCCGTTATTGCAGGCGCAAAAATCCGGCTTCGCCCGCGGCTCATGACTACCATTCCCATCATCATGGGCTTGATCCCATTGGCCTTGAACATCGAGGATGGAGGAGATATGCTGCAACCCATGGCCGTCGGGGCTATAGGGGGACTGATCATGTTGTTACCCGTGGCGCTGTTTCTTATGCCTTGCCTTTACGTGATCTGCACTCCGGAAAAGAATTCCGAATGTTGAGTTGACGGAACTGGTCAGTGCGGCCTTTCGGGTTGCCTGTTCGTCTTAAATGAATCTCTTGAACACAGGAATTGTGTTGACATGGCGACACGTTGAGTTTATACGTCGACACACGTTGACATATCGACCGGATTCGTTGGAGCCGATCACGGAGATCTTCACGGCTTTGTCCGACTCCCGTAGATCGGCGATAACGGGCCGCGGCCGGGGAAACACCCTTTTGCGGCTTCCGGTCATGGTGAGGAGCTTTGAAAAAACGGCTCCCTCCCTCGCGTGAAAGGCGCGGGAGAAATACTGGGTGCCGTGCGAATAGTGAAACGGCCTTTTTTCCGAAGTCGGCCTGTTGAACAATGAATCTCGGTACCACGCCGGTCCCGTGGACGAACTCACATCAACCCCAAAGGGCCTGAAGAAATCTTGCAGGGCGAGTCGTGCAGTGTTGCAGGAGAGGCAAGGATTTGGAGTGGTTAACTTGAACAGGGTATTCGAAGAAAGACGCATCGGAAGTCTGGGAGTCATGCTGGTGCTGCTGCTGCTCGTGGGTCAGACACCGCTCGGCTTGACTTTGTGCTTTCAGGGGGACGACCGGGCCGTGATAAAAGCGTCATACCGGTGCGGTCCATGGCCATGCCCGGCTTTTTTCCTGGGACCAGCCGACAGGTCGGCCGCTCCCAATGAGACTCGTACTGCACCCACTCCCTGTTGCAATAAGAAGAGATCGTGTTTCAAGATATCCCAGGCTATGATAGTTTCGAGTAGGGGTGACGTTCGCAATCAAGGCGCGTGCCGCTCGGGTCCGGGGTTAGCGCCGGCGATGTCGGCGTTCGACGCCCATGAGGTCCTTCACCTACCGCGTACCGGTGTCGTCCGGCATTGCTCATTCAAACTCCATCCGACTCTTGGCGGACTTCGATCCACAATCCTTCTGATCTGAAAATCCCCTCGCAATCCGTCGAATTCCTCAAAGGCCGGAATCCTTGTTCACGGACCATTGGGAGTACGTGTGTTCGATTGTCCAACACCGATCGTCACCGCGCGTTGCTCCCCCCGGTCGGGGAAGCGCGGTTGTCGATCGGGTCAAAAGGTTGTCTGTGGCGATCCGAACAGCCTGGCCCGAGCCCCGGCCAATCATGGTCGGCGCCGCGTTTCCGTCGGCGGCCGGCAATCAGAAGCACAAAAGATGTGTCGTACAGAGGGAATCATGAGCCAAGACGCAGCGTTTCATATGACGGAAGTCTCTGGGACGGATAAGGGGGCCGATCGGAAGCAATCCGATCCTAATCAGGAATCAACCCATAACGGTCGACCGGTCAAGGGCAAAGGGATGCTGAGAAGATTCCTTTGGCCGCCGGTGAAGGTCTTGGGTTACGCACTCTTCCTTTTGGGAGCCGTCATCTTCATCTTGTGGGGACTGGACAGGCTTGCCGAACAGGCGCTCCGGCGTTCTCAGTTCGGCCAGGTGTACCCCGAAGATTTCAGCAGGGTCCGCCGCGACTTGACCATGCCGGTCTCGCATTATGACTATGACCTGGTACCGGGAGGTTGCCTGGTCTACAATCAGACCCTTGGCAACCGCCTCGAATACGCAAACAACGCGGGTTTCAGGGAACCGCGGGATATCGGGACGGACAAGCCCGACGATGAGTTTCGCATCCTGCTGACGGGCGGATCCACCGCCTTCGGTATGGGAGCGGCGGGACGGGCCGCACCACTCACGGACAACTATCAAGTGGGATACAGGGAGACAATCTCCCACATGATGGAGAAGATTCTCAATGCCACGACTCCGATTCCCGGGAAGACCATCCGGGTTTACAATACCGCGGTCTGGGGCCACGCGTACCAGCATCTGCTCATGCGCTATCTCACAAAACTTCGGAGGTACAAACCGGATCTGGTAGTCTCTCTCGACGGGGTAAACGAGATCGCACCGGTGAGCAGACCGACGCGAGACTGGAACTATTTTGAAGAAGGACAGTACAACTCGGTGCTCCGGCAGATTTTCGCGTACGAAAGAGCGGGATTGGCTTCTTATCTGACACTTTGGTTCAAGAACAACTCGTACCTGATGACCTTTCTCTGGTCGGGAAGTGACCTGTTCCCGGTGCTCAACCGCAAGGTCTTCGAGCATTCAATGCCATTGTCCGACGGAAAGGAACCGCAACAACCCACCGAGTTTTCCCGAGAGGAACGCGCCAAAATGATATCCGCCAATGTTGCCTCCGTGGTTCGAATGGTGGAGAACTATCACGCCGCGCTCCAAAACGACGGCGTACCACACATGTTCGCTTTGCAGCCTTTCCTTTATCTCAGCAAGAAGCCCCGCCACGAAATGGAGAAGAAAGTCGAACCCTTGGAAGAGCATAAGCAGCACTATGACGTGGTCGCGGACGAGTGCTACAAGTACATTGTGGAAAGCATCGCGTTCAGTTCTCGACATAAGGGTTACTTCGTCGCGGATTTCTCTGCATACTTTGACGACGTATCGGAATGGGTATTTGCCGATTGGTGCCATTTAACCTCCGGAGCCAACTACTTGATAGCAAAGGAACTCTCAAACGTGATCAAGGAGCGTTTTTTTCAGAAGCCGCTGACGGACGGCGACAGAGTTGATTACAAGGACAGCTTTTTCTGGAGCCTCGGAATGGCCGCCACCGTTGTGTCCGCCCCGCCCGAGGATGACTCGGCCAACGGACCACGCAACATGCTGTCGGGTTACCCTGGAACCACGCTCTATTCGTCGAAAATGGTTCCCGATGACGAGAAACTGGAGGTAGTGCTGGATCTGGGCAGTGAATTCAAAATGAGTCGGCTGAGGCTGGTATGGGCAGACGAACAGTCGGTTCCCGAGAAATGGGCCGTGGACGTATCAAGAGACGGGCAATCCTGGGACGCTTGGGTCGAAGCTTCCAACAAGGACTTGGACAACTTCTCGCTGTGGCCGGGATATGAGCACTACGGAGCCGACTACGTGGAGGCCCGGTTTGTGAAATACAGGCCGCTCGAGTCTGCGGAGCGAAGGATACGGCTCCGGTGCTGGAGTATTCAGAGGTAACGTTACGAAAAAGGGTGCATTGAATGGAACAGCCTGACTGACATCGAGGACACGAAACCATTGTGAGGCGAAAGTTTTTCCTTGACAGAGGACGGCTTTTCGTCGATAAGCGTGCACATGTCGACATATTTACCACACGAGCTGGAACGATTCGCCGAGATCTTCAAGGCCCTGTCCACCCCCAATCGGTTGGCCATCTTCCTGCGCCTGGTTGCCCGATGTCCCCCTGGTACCTCCTGTGCCTACGATGAGGAGATACGCCAATGCGTCGGCGATGTGGGAAAAGATCTCGGAATTTCGCGAACAACCGTGTCGCATCACGTCAAGGAGCTGCGAAGAGCGGGGCTCCTTCACGTTGAACGCCGCGGGAGAAATATTGAGTGCTGGGTAGACGATCAAACAGTACTTTTTCTGGCCGACTTGCTGACCGGACGACTGAACGCAGAAACCAACGGCGAGAATCCTGCGTGTGCAGCCGGCGGCCGAAAGTGACGCGGCCCGGGTAATTGATTTGGGTTGAAGTACGGTCATTTCAATCAGCCCGCCCCGAAACTCCTCGAATCCGAACCAAAAGAGTCCGGCGCCGTGGAGTGCTCGTATTCACCGAGCTCGGACCGGGCAAGATGCAAACTCTCACTGACTCCAGGAGGATTCATATGGAGAAGCTTAAGGCGTTGACAGCTGCCGCAGCAGCGTTGACATGCATGATATTCGTCTCATTCGTCGCCGAGGCGGCGGCCCAATCAACGCAGAATACTTCCGGCCGGGGACTGGCATCCATGGAAAGCGCTGCTCGCGCGCAGCGGTACCTGCTCGTGTTTTTCTTTAAGAGCGACGACCCGCAAACCCGCGCGCTGAGGGACGTGTTCAACAGGGCCGCGGGTAGGGTCTCAAACCGCGCGGATGCGATCGCGGTGATGACGACCGACCCGGCTGAGCAAGGGATTGTGACCAAATTCAAACTGGACGCCGCGCCCATGCCCATTGTATTGGCCATCGCTCCAAACGGGGCATTAACCGGAGGTTTTCATACCAGCTTCACGGAGGATCAACTCATCGGTGCACTCGTGGGCCCGGTCGAGGCACAGGTACTCGGATCTTTGCAACAAGGCAAGCTGGTCGTCCTGTGCGCGCAGAACGGTAAGACGAGATTCAACAACGAGGCGATGCAAGGCGTCACGGCATTCAAAGCCGATCAGCGTTTCAGCGCGGCTACTGAGGTAGTGACGCTCGATCCGGCTCAGGCCGACGCACAACCGCTTCTCACCAAACTTGGCGCCGGTTTGCCTCTGAATCAGGCGGCCACGTTCCTCCTTGCCCCACCAGGGTCGGTCATAGGTCAATTCCAGGGACCGGTTGATAAGAACCAATTGGTTGCCGCGCTCACCAGCGCAGTGTCCGGTTGCGGTGCGGGTTGCGGAGCAGGCGGCTGCAGCGTGCAGTAGGAGGCGTCAAGTGCGACTGAGAACCCTTGTGTGGAAAGAGCTCTTCGAGCGCAAGAATCAAGTTGCCACGGGATTTCTTGCCATACTCCTGGGCATCACCGTTATCGTGGCCATAAAGAATACGTCCTTCTATTCCGAGAAGGCCGTTGCCAGGGAACTTGACGCGCTGGGAGCGAACGTTCTCATACTCCCCAAGTCGGTGACATTGGACGACTACTACAAAGCTGACATGCAGGCCGAGGAAATACCGGAGGAATACGTGACCCGGCTTGCCGCGTCCGATATCCAGGGGATAGACAATCTTTCTCCGAAACTATCGGTGCCGGTTTCCGTGCGCGACAGGCAATTTACCCTGACCGGGATACTCCCAAAGAACGAGTTCCAAGCAAAGGCGGCCTGGAAGGGAGCTGGAGTCTTCTCACGTCCACAAGGGTGCGGCGTGGTTGCCAACGTTCCCGGTCTCACGCCGTCGGCGCCGCAGGAAACCTTGGTGCGCAAGAGAGTAATCGAAACGCTGGAGCGTAACCAGGTGCTTGTCGGGGCCGATGCGGCTTCCTTTCTGCGACTTGAAGAAGGGGACGAGCTCCCGGTTCTTGGCAAGACATTTTCCGTCACCGCAATCCTTCCCGAAACCGGCACTGTGGATGACTCACGCATCTTTGCGCATCTGCATGCGGTGCAAGAGTTGGCCGGCAAGGGACCGGTCGTGAATGCGATCGAGATTGTTGGGTGCTGTAACGAGATATCCAAGGGGCTGACGGCCAATATCAACAAGTTGCTCCCGGAAGCTCGCGTGGTGACCATCAGGCAGGTTGTCGACACGCAAATCAAGACAAACGGAATGATGTCCCGCCTGTCCATGGTATTTCTCGCCATCATTGTCCTGGTCGGCGGGGCGAGCATCGCAAATTACATGTATGCCAATGTGTTTGAGCGCAGGCGCGAAATAGGAACCCTCATGGCACTTGGATCCGGTTCCGGCCTGGTGCTGAAGCTCTTCCTCCTCAAGGCGCTCCTCATCGGCGTTGGAGGCGGCATCGGAGGGTACCTGGTGGGGACCGTCTTGGCCGTGATTCTGGGTCCCAGGCTTGCAGGCGTTCCCGTCCTGCCCATGCCCACCCTCTTACTCTGGGCCATGGGGATCTCTGTAGCGATAACCCTCGCAGCGAGCTACTTTCCGGCTCGCCGCGCGGCACGGTTGGATCCGAGTACCACGCTCCAGGAGACGTAATAATGTTGAAGTTGGAAGCCGTGAATAAGAGCTACAACCACTCCCGTGAACCCGTGACGGCCCTGCACGATGTGACGCTGGAGGTACCTCAGGGTGACTTCCTGTCGATCGTAGGCCCCAGCGGGAGTGGAAAGAGCACGTTGCTGCTGATACTGGGAGGAATGCTGTCTCCTTCGGGGGGACGGGTTCTTCTGGACGACCGCCCGATATACTCTCTCACCCCTGATGAAAGGGCTCGCGTGAGAAGAGAAAACATCGGTTTTGTTTTTCAGACCTTTAACCTCGTGCCGTACCTCTCAGCCTTGGAGAACGTCCAGATCCCACTCTTCCTGGATGGAGCAGACGAGGCCGTTCAGAAAGAGAAGGCGTCCGCTCTGCTGGAACGTGTGGGGCTCGCGGAACGGATGGACCACAAGCCCTCCGAACTGAGCGTCGGCCAACAGCAGCGTGTCGCACTGGCACGGATGCTGGCAAACGATCCGAGGATCATACTCGCCGATGAACCCACCGGCAATCTCGATCCTGCCATGACTCGGGAGATCGTCCAATTTCTCGTTGAGATGAACAGAGAAGGGAGAACCATCGTCATGGTGACCCATACTCCCGAAGCTGCAAAAAGCGCCAAGAGAACATTGAGACTTGAGGAGGGGGTCGTCTACGAATGAGGCCTTTGGGGCTCTTCTCGATCGATGATGGCTGAGCGTTGGATTTTTCGCGACATAAGAGAGAAGCCGTAATCTCCATGCAGGGCGGCGTCCATCCCTTAGAGCAGTGTAATGTGGCGGTCCTGACGGGTGTTGAAGAATCGGAATTCCGCCGCTGCATGAAGTGCCGCACTTCACGCAGCGGGGTTTGAACCGAGTATGACGGCTATTACACCTCGAACCGGAACCGGCCCAGGTATTCTTCCAGGCGAACCTTTTCATCGCCTTTGAGCTCGGGACAATCGTCGGGCCCCTTTATCCCTTCGGCGGCTCGCAACGCAAAGACGGTGCACGTAGGCTCGCCGCACCGAAGACAATTGGTTCTGGGCAAAAGCTTGAGAATTTGCATCATTTGAGGCACTTCCGGCGCGTCATAGGTAGGCTCGATGTCGGTTCTGTGTTTCCACGTATCGTTAATCTCCTTCTTGAGCCATCCCAGGATCTTCTCGGCCTCCTCTTCGTCGTTGAGCGCGTTCACAAAGATCTCCCGAGCGTGCAGGCTGATCAGTTTGCCGTGAACTCTCAGTGTCAGACTGGGAGGAGAGGGAACATAGTCCCCTCCCCCAAGTGCCGTGTTCAAATACGGCAGCACTTCCGAAATGTCTTGATCCAGGCGCGCGACGCAATGCACGGACTGAAAGCTCGGGTTGCATTTCGGCCGGAACATTTCTTTACTGTATCCCTGCAGCAGCATGGTCTTGTCTCCTTTCGGAATGCTCGGAAGAGCCGTCGTCATCGATCGCGGTATCGTTGTACCGGAAAAGTCGGCGTTTCATATTATCCAAGCCGAGTTACCGATGCTCCCATGTCGGGCATGACCGGTCTGACTTCCAGAAGAGCTTCCGCCAAACAGAGTCCGTGGTCAAGGAGACTCACGGTGCATGGATTTACGATGCTGTAGTTCACCTGCTTGCCGACCCGTTGCGGTCTCACGATTCCCCTGTCCGTGAGTTTTCGCAGATGATTGGAAATGGCGGTGATGTTCATTCCGAGAGCCGCGGCAAGGTCCCCCACGTTCATACCCGGCTCCCGGATCAGGGCATGTACAAGGCGCAATCTTGTGCTGTTTGCCAAGTCTTTGAAGGTGGCCTCAAGCAACTCCGACATTTCTTGGCTCAACAGCGGACGCTCCTCGATCTTCGGCTGTTGGGCGCAGAATACCCTGTCTTGCATCTCCTCGGCGTTCATGGAAGGTCTCCTTCTTTTTTCTTGACATTTCTTGAATTCATCATATCATGGAATCCTGATAAGTCAAGAAATTGTCACTGATTTAGTCCGCTTGTGTGAGGGTCGGCCTTCGACTTCCGAGGGTCTTCAAAGCTTGTCACACCTTGAGAACCACGGAAAGGAGGATTCAGATGAGCAATTCCGGATGCCTCCACAATCTCATCGCAGATGTTCGGCTTATTCTCCACGCAGACCGGACACCGAGGGATATTTCGTTTTGGCGAGAGCCTTCCGTACTGTGTCTCCGCCGTCGCCCGGGTCCCCATCGCTATTATACACGACTTCTTGAGATCCTTGTCCAACAGGCAGATAAGTCGAATCTTCTTACCGCGGCCGGTATTGTCGCTGCTGCAACGGAAGAGGTTTATAAGATCTCTCAGGATGCCGACTACTTAATACTCATGGAGGCAATTCCATCGTCGGTTTGAGTTTGGTTCGACGGAAAATCTCTGGGATACCTTCTCAATCCGCGGTCTCCTCCTCATGTGAGGCTTCGCAAAGAACAGATTCCGCCAAATGGGCCGGCTGCCGGCCCGACGACACTCAATCGATGTTATTCGGAGAAGGGTCGATGAAGAATATCTTGATTTTCCTTGTGATTGTGATTGTGATTGTGATTGTGGTCCTCCCCGGTGCAGGCACCCTTTCTTCCCGGGAAGCGAAGATTCCGTGCTGTCGTCTTGCGTGCACCTGCAACCCAAAGGTCGTCGAGTGCGACTTCAAGACTATTGAAGAATGTCACGACCTCGGCGGCCGGGAGGTAATGGATTGCCGCGACTGTGTGGGCCGTAACGAATGGGATTGAAGAAGGCTCATGTCCGTCATGGTGCCCCATTGTCGTTGAAACGGGTCTTAAGACATTCGCGACGAGTCGGTGACGAGAAAGGAACACGTGTCGAACGGATGCCGGAAACTCTGAAATCGAATGAGGGAGAATCGTAATGAGCGAACCCGCAGTGTGTATGACAAAAGAGACCAAGGGATTGTCCCTGTTTGAGAAGTACCTGTCGGTTTGGGTCATCCTGTGCATAATCGCGGGAATTGTCCTCGGCAAGCTTGCCCCGGAAGTGGCTCAGTTTCTCGATGGGTTGGCAATCTACGTGAACGAAGCGCCGGTCGTGTCAGTCCCCATAGCGATCTGTCTGTTCTTCATGATGTACCCCATCATGGTGAAGATTGACTTTGGGGAAGTCCTCCGAGCAGGCAAGAACATTAAACCGGTGGGGCTGACGCTCTTCGTCAACTGGGCGATCAAACCCTTCACCATGTATGCCATCTCGGTGTTTTGCCTCGGCACGCTCTTCCTCACGTTCATTGGACCCGATGCCGTGGATTACGTGAAAATGCCTTTGGGGCTGGACCTCCCGGTTGGGGGTTCGCACGGAGAGGGCAAGGTGGTCTTGGTTGACGGCGTGAAAATGCTTGAAGTGCCATTATGGCGAAGCTACTTGGCCGGATGCATCCTTCTCGGCATCGCACCGTGCACGGCCATGGTCCTTGTGTGGGGATTTCTGGCAAGAGGAAACGATGGACATACCCTCGTGATGGTGGCCATCAACTCGTTGACCATGTTGTTTCTGTACGGGCCGTTGGGAGGGTTTCTCCTGGGAGTCGGGCGACTTCCGGTTCCCTGGCAGGCACTGCTCCTTTCCATAGGCATCTATGTTGCCCTGCCGTTGGTGGCCGGCTATTTCTCGAGAAAATTCCTGATACAGGCGATGGGAGAAAAATGGTTCAAAGAGAAGTTTCTCCACGTTCTTACTCCCGTAACCATCATCGCGTTGTTGATCACGCTGATTCTGCTCTTCTCTTTCAAGGGCGAGGTAATTGTTTCCAATCCGCTCACGATACTGTGGATAGCAATCCCGCTCTTCATTCAGACGAACATCATTTTCTGGCTCGCGTACGGTCTGGCCAAAGTACTCAAGCTGACCTACGAGGACGCTGCTCCGTCGGCAATGATCGGTGCATCAAACCACTTCGAGGTGGCCATCGCCACGTCCACCATGCTCTTCGGCCTGTCATCAGGGGCGTCCCTTGCCACAGTGGTGGGAGTGCTCATCGAGGTGCCGGTAATGCTGATGCTCGTGAAGATCTGTTTGTGCACGCCGCATTGGTTCAGCAGGGAATCGCCTGCAACGGCAACGGCCGCTATGCGGTCCCAGGAGACGGAAATATGATGAAGCCACGCGTAAAGCCCTTCTCAAGAGGTTCGTGATGAGCGCTGAAGACAAGCTTCGGTACTGGATTGAACGTTGTGCGGACTGCGATTGCTGCAGAACCGTGTTTGAGGAAGGTTGCCAGATGTTCCCGGAATTGTACAAGATCTGGGACGAGAGGCAAGAATCGGGGGAAAAGATTACGACCAATGACATGAGGCGCCTGATAGATCTCTGCAATCTTTGCGGGACCTGCCCTTGCCCCGAAGTCCCCACGTCCCTCATGGAGGCGAAGACCGAATTCGTTGCAAGGAACGGTCTGCCGCTTAAGATCAAGGCCATCGAACGGGTTGAGCTCGTCGGACGCGTCGCGGGCGCCGTGCCGGGGATTTCGAACTTCTTCCTCCGGAACCCGGTAACAAAGGGCCTCCTGCAGAGCGCACTCGGCATTCACAAGGATCGGAGTTTTCCGCCGTTCCCCAAAGAGAGCTTCTCGGATCGGATGAAAGACGGAACAAAGCCCGTCCGCCGGCCGGCAAACGCCGTGCGCAAGGTGGCCTATTTTGCAGGCTGCAGCGCACGATATTACGTTCCTGATGTGGGCACGGCCGCGGTCGAGATCTTGCAACGCAACGGAGTAGAGGTTCACATACCGGAACAGAAGTGCTGCGGCATGCCTCCTCTGCTCGAAGGCGACAAAGAGTTGGCGCTTGAACTTGCCGGGTTCAATCTGGACCAGCTTGCCGAAGCGGTGGAGGAAGGTTATGACATCGTATGCTCATGCCCTACGTGCGGATTTGCACTGAAAATACTCTTGAAGCAGGGCGCCCATTATTCCGACGAATACAGGGCTGCACACGGTTTGGGCGAGGCCGACTGGAACAATCTTCTTTCAGTCCCTATTGAGCGGAGAACCGGCCGATGGATAAGCGAATACGGTCGTCTGCATGGTCTCAGACATATGAAGGATGAGGGTTATTTCGCTCGACTTAACGGATTGAAGCGAGTCTTGGTCGCGGAAAATACCTACGATCTCGGGGAATACTTGAGAAATCTTCACAGACTCGGCGAGCTTGATGCGACATTCGGCGAAGTGACCGCGCGTTGCGCGTACTATCCTCCTTGTCACCTTCGGGAACAGGGGATCGGGAATCCGTACGCGGATCTGTTGTCTCTGGTTCCCGGGTTGAAGATCGATTCCATTGAAGGATACTCCTATTGCTGCGGAGCCGCCGGGATCATGGGATTCAAGCGTGACTTTCACGACAGTTCGATCAAGATGGCGAACACGCTGATCGACCGTATCAAGGCGCTCGACCCCGATAAGCTCCTTACCGATTGTCTTGGTTGCCGGTACCAGTTCAACCACCTGACGCGGTATCAGGTGTCGCATCCGATTGAGATAATGAAGCATGCGTACGATACGTATCGGTCATCGGCGAGTTGAGGTCGCCCATTTCGGTCTAACTTTCGCGCGATGCCCGTTCCACGGTCATATTACGAAGCCGCTCGCCGTACATATGAGTTACGATCGCGTCTTTCGTCCGCGATCGGTCAGGCCGGACATGTCCGGACGCAAAGAGGAGAGACGGATGAGCTCGGAAGATTTCCTCGAGAATAATCAGTCCATTCCGCCGCGTGAAGAAAACGGATGAAAAGACGGCTGAGTCCCGGCGCCGCCGGCAGTTGGCCGGCGTATATTGAAATTCCCGGATGACACGCAAGTCGGCCTCAACGGTCTGGACGATATCCTGTCGGAACTCTATGCCGAAGGCATGAAGGCAACCGACGAGACCGCCGAAGAAATAATCAAACGACTGGAGGAAAGAAAGAACTATATTCCCGACTCGGAACGTGTACGGAGAGAGTACGCGTATGCTCTGCTCAGAGAATACCGAGTATACGTGAAAGATCGATCCGGCAAGGCATAGGTGGGCGGGCAGTCATTTGAACGTCAAACCAACGTCAAACCGATCTTTGTGGGCTTTTTCCCGACCCTGTGTGTCTTCCCGGCTATTGAGATGGGGCCCCGCCTCGCTGTGAGATTTTTCGGAACCACCTGTCGCGTTTCCCGTAAAAAGACTTTGACATTGCGCGAGTTCTGCGACTCCCCGGCGTAGTAACAAGCAGACAGTTCAACACAGGAGGCAGTCCATGAAGACACTGTTGCTTGTCATTCTCGCCGCGTTGTTGATTACGGCCATAGCCGGCGCGGGATCTTACGCCTGGAACGGTGGAGGATATTGGGCACGCGGTGGCGGACCGGCGTGGATGGGGTACGGAGACTGTCCGATGGCATACGGGACCCTTCCGGCCCCCCCGAGTCCGGATACGTATTCTCGAGGGTACCGAGACGGTTACTGCTTCGGGCCCGGGATGCGCGGAAAAAGGGGCATGGGTGGAGGCCAAGGAGTGGGCTACGGACGTCGATTGGGATGGTAATCGGCCGGCTTTCCAACTCCGCCAACGAGGACCGAATCCGAGGAGCTCTCGCACACGCGGGAGCTTTTCCTTTATACTCAGTATCACGTGTCGCAGGTACGGTTGAGCATTTCCGCGGTCGCCCCGGTGATGACTCGCTCCCCTGTACGTAATGACCGGCGTAGAGGAATCGACCATGGTTTTTTCCCTTCAGAAGAGATTTTTTCTGTTCCTGTTGCTTCCCGTGACGTTACTTCTCGTGGTCACCGGAGTTGCCTCGTTCATGTACGCGCGCTCTTATTTGCTCGATGAATGGAGTTCCGGCGCCAAGATGGAGCTCGGGAACATGGCCCGAGAAATTCAAGCGAGGCTGGATCAAAAGCAGGAAATAATACACCTCATAGTAGACGCTGAAGACATCCCCGATGGCGACGTCACCCGTGCATACCTTGCAGAACGGCTCTCCGCTCAACCAGGTGTCGCTTTCGTAGACATCGAATCTTCAGGCGGAGATGTTGCTCGTCCGCTCGAAGAGACGCGCGTTCGATTCGGCAAGGACCCGGTCGAAAAGGACCCATCACGAGACAGGAACGCTCGCATGCGGGATCGTCATCGCATGATGCATGGACCGGGTTCGTACATGCCTTCGCGTCGTCTCGGCGTAATGAGTCATCGAGGCATGTCCGTGTGGCTGGATGAGGGCAGAGATTACCTCTCTCTTGTAAGTGAATTTGGAGGCGTCGACGGTAAGCCGAAGCAGAAGGTGACCGTGAAGGTGAGTTTCGAGTCTTTCATCAAGAACATTCTGGAAGTGGGACATCGGCAGGGAAGCTTTGCGTGCCTGGTAAATTCGCAAGGTGAATATCTGGCTCATACGGACCCTACCATGTACATGATGAAGACTCTGGGTGAGACCGGAGATCCCCTCGAAACGCAAGTCATGAAGGACATGAAGGAAAAACACTTCGGGACGGTGTTTGGTTCTGGTCATCCTCCGGACTGGGTCGTAGGCTTCTACAAAGTACCCGACACCGACTGGTATCTGCTCCTCTTCTCAGAGGGAAACGTCGTTCTGGACCCCGTAGTTCGCTTCCGCTTCACGTACCTTCTGGCCGGGACGGCTTTGTTGATATGCGTGGGATTGCTCATATTGTGGAACACACGCCCCGTCGCGGAATCCGTCACCGAGATTTCACGGGCCGCAGAAAGGGTCGAAAAAGGTGATTACTCGGTTGCCGTAAGCGAAACCCGCACGGATGAAATCGGACATTTGAAGCGACGCTTCAATAAGATGATAGAAGGCCTCAGGCAACGAGACCTCATTGAACGCACCTTTGGCCGATACGTTGACAGGGGCATCGCTCAAGATCTGATGAGCCGACCGGAGGCTCTCCACTTGGGCGGGGAGAAGCGAACCGTGACCATATTGATGGCCGACCTGCGGGGATTCACTCAGGCTACGGAAAAAATGCCCCCGGAAGTCGTCATCGCAATGCTCAATCGTTACTTCGGGCAGATGATCACAATCATAGATCGCTACCGCGGAATCATTGTGGATTTTTACGGTGATTCCGTGCTGGTATTCTTCAACGGGCTGGATGACCGGCTCGCGGAGAGAGCATCGGACGCGGTGCAGTGCGCATTGGAGATGCAGCGGCGAATGACCGTGGTCTCGGAGGACAACAAACGAGAAGGACTGCCCCCCTTGCAGATGGGCGTCGGCATCCATACCGGGGAGGTGATTGTCGGCAACATCGGTTCAGAGTCACGTGCAAAATATGGAATCGTCGGATCCGCGGTCAATGAAACGGATCGTATTCAGTCAACTGCGCGCGGCGGGTCCATAATGATCTCGGAACAGACGTATGCCCTTGTCGCGGCAAGCGTGGATGTGGGGCTCAAGTGTCAGGCCTGCCTCAAAGGGCTTGACGGCGTACGAGATCTCTATGAGATCAGAGCGGTCGATGAAGAGGACCCGTCTTAGATGGGTTTCGCAGCCGGTTGCGGAAATTCCTCCGCGCATTGGGCCTCCGGGCGGAATCGGGGAGTAGGATACGAGCGACCCTATCTCCGAACACCGTGCTCACGGTGCGTCCATGACCCCGTGCTCGAAGGCCGACAGCGAAACGACCTCCGCCATGTCTTCCGGCAGATCGGATGAAAACTCTACGTAGTCCAGGCTCGCGGGATGTATGAATCCGAGCGTCGCGGCGTGGAGAGCCTGGCGTTTGATGATCTTGGCGGCCGTGACCAGTACTGGGTCCGACCGGGTACCTGTCTTGCGAACCTTACCGTAGACCTCATCTCCCAGCACGGGCATGCCGATCGACGCCAGGTGTACCCGGATCTGGTGAGTCCGACCCGTCTCCGGCCGCACTTCGAGCAGTGTTACACCCTTGAAACGCCTGAGCACGGCCCATCTGGTGACGGCATGCCTCGCCTTTCGGGTGGAGGTGGACATTTTCTTCCTGTCCTTGACATGCCTTCCCAACGGTGCGTCCACCATCCCGCTCTCTTTGCCGGGAGCGCCCCTCACCAGCGCCAGATAGATCCTGTGAACCGAGTGTTTCTTGAATTGCATCGAGAGAGCCGCATGCGCGGGTTGAGTCTTCGCGAGGACCATGACACCGGAGGTGTCCCTGTCGAGCCGGTGAACAACTCCCCAACGACCGGGTTCGCCCACGGCCGCCATCTCCGGTCTGTCCGCGACCAACAGGTCCACGAGCGTGCCGAACGGACGCCCCGCGCCCGGATGAACTACCAGTCCGGCAGGTTTGTCTACGACGATGAGATCGCCGTCTTCATGAAGAATCGCAAACAAAGGGACTTCCCGAGGCAACGAGGGCTCGGGCCCGGCTTCGGCGGGCAGGATGACGATCCGGTCTCCGGGCCCGATCATGGTTGCCGGACGTACCGGTTGCCCCCCCCTGAGCACCCTTGCCTCGCGGATGAGCCTGGCGGCAGAAGAACGACTCAGACCGCCTGGAATGCACGCGGCAATTATCCTGTCCGCCCGGTCGGCGGTCACGTCTTGGGGAATGACGAACGAAACGGGAGGGTCCATGTGATTTAGGCGGCAGTGAATGGGGTTGAACGATGCATGATGAAATACGTTTCCCTCGTTCCCAGGCTCCGCCCTGAGCATGTCCCATATCTTTTGGCTGGGCGCCGTAAGTGGGAGTTGCATGGCAGAGCAATTAGGGCGGACACAGGGAAATTGTCTCAAAACTCAAATGTACGCCCAAATCGTGGCACGCCGCGGTGATAGGGGCGGGTTTTACACCCGCCCGATTCTGAGCGCTAGATTGCGGGCGGGTATAAAACCCGCCCCTACATAGGTCTGCAGCAAACGTCCGCAACGAGGTGGCAACCCGTATCGCATTGCGAAACGAAAATGAATCCACATCGTGCTACGATTTGTCTCCATGCCGGAGTTTTGAGACAGTTTCCAGGGCTCCGCCCGGTCCGACGAAACGCGGTAGAAGCCCATCAGTTCGCTTGATGGATTCTCCGCCCTGAGACACGATTTCATCATATGTCTGCTCTTCCATTTCAAGGTTTCCGCACGCCGGACATTGGATGCCGTCAACCCCTGTGGTCCGTTTCCCCGTCGAATACCTTCGCGACGAGTTGGGGGAGCAGCGACACTTGGTCGCGGAGCAACGTCCTCGGGTCCATCATGACCGCGTCTTCCTTGACCAAACAAATCACCGGAGGATCTCCCTCTCGCAATCCTTTTTCCAGCCGGGCAGCGGACACGTGCCGCGGTCGAATCACCACTCGGGGTCCGGGGAGATCGCTCATGGGCAGGGCCCCTCCTCCAACACGGCCGACACCCTGCTCGATTGTGACTTCACAACGATCCCCAGTGCGGTCCCGTATTGACTGGCAGAGCAACAAGGCGGCTTCTTCCAGCAATTCCCGAGGTCTGGCGATCATCTCCAGGGTTGGAATTCCCGCAAACGGTCCTTCCGGCCTCGTATATTCTTCCAACGTGGCTTCGAGAGCCGCAAGCGTCAACTTGTCCATCCTCAGGGCCCGGGCCAGCTGATTCGTGCGCATCCGTTCGATCAAGTCCGCGCGGCCTGCAATTATGCCCGCTTGGGGACCGCCGAGCAATTTGTCCCCGCTGAAAGTGACCACGTCGACCCCTTTGGCCAAGACTTCCTGCACGGTCGTCTCTTCGGCCAATCCGTACGCGGACAAATCCGTCAGACAGCCGCTGCCCAAGTCCATCATCGTCGGGATGCCCTTTTCGCGACCGATTCCCACCAGCTCCTCCAGCCCCACTTCTCTCGTGAATCCGACGATTCGGTAATTGCTCGTGTGTACCTTGAGGATGAGCGCCGTGTGTTCGCCCACGGCATCGGTATAATCGCGCGGATGGGTACGGTTCGTGGTGCCCACTTCCTTGAGGACGGCACCGGATCGGGCCATCACTTCGGGAATGCGAAACGATCCCCCGATCTCGATGAGTTCTCCCCTGGAAACGATGACCTCGCGGCCCTCGGCCAGAGTCGAGAGTGCCAGGAGGACCGCGGCGGCATTGTTGTTCACCGCGAGCGCGGCTTGAGCACCGGTCAGTTCCTGCATGAGCATCCGTAGATGTGAGTTCCTCTCGCCTCGTCTCCCCCTTTCCAGGTCGTACTCGAGATTGGAGTAGGAAAGAGCAACCCGGGAGATTCTGTCGGCAACCTTCTTGGACAAAGGCGAACGGCCGAGATTCGTGTGAACCACCACGCCGGTGGCGTTGATCACCGTCCGAACCCTCGGGCCGACCCGCGAGAGGGCTGTTCTCCAAGCCCGCGCCGCGAGCGCCTCGACGGTACACTCCGCCGGCCCCGCCCTCCCCTCACGGATCTCTTCTCTGAGCTCGTCCAGAGCCAGTCTGACCATCCGTTTGACGATCTCATCGGAATATCTTTTTTTGATTTCTTCAAAAAGGTGGTCCGACAGAAGCCTGTCCACGGAAGGAATCGATCGGAGCAGGTTGTTCGTTGCGCGATCCTGCATGACAACCCGTCCTCTCGTTACGAATCGGTCTTGAGTCTGAAGGAATCCAGGGCTTTCATGAAGTCGCCTCGGAACCGGTCGAAATCCTTTGCGGGAGCAGTGAAATCCACATTGATCACTTTCTTGTCCAGCACGATTACCAGACGCCATGTCATGGGCCGTTCCGACTCTCCCGGAGGCTTCTCCTTGAGAAGCATGGCCTGTCCGCCTTCAATCTTGACGGTCTCGACCTTATCGAGGTTCTTTCCGTCTCCGGCAGCCTTGCGCAGCGCCTTGAACAACTCGTCGCCGGACTCGACGAACAGATCGCCCACTACAAGGTAGATCTCTGCGGAATCCTTCTTCCATTTGAGTATGCCGGCTTCATCCGTAGGCACCGGCTCGAACCCTTCCGGAACCTGCATATCGAACAGTCGCCCGGGCTGTTCCATGATGTCGGCCTCATCCTGGTTCGAGGGTTCGGTCGCGTCCTCGGTCCGTCCCGGTTGGCTCAGCAACATGCACAGGGCTACCGAGACCATGATCACTTTGACAACAGTAACATTTCTCAAGACGGACCCTCCGTGGGGCTATTGCGGCGCGTGCCGCATATTATTCTTCTCCGAGACTCGCCGGCATTGTCGTTCCCTGCCGAATCCGGCCCGCTCCATCCGGCGACCGGAGGGATCTCTCCGTATCAATGCCTGGGAACCGCGTTCCGCATGTCGATCAGGTTTTCCGCGCGGGTGTCGCATCCGCGGGGCGTTCGAACCTATTGACCCGACGGAAAATTGACCTTAGATTCGTGGATTGATAGCATGTATGGGGAATCATGTCAAAACAGATGAGTGTCACGTCCAAGAAACCCGCCGGCAAGGCAATCGTTCGCGTGCTCGGCTGCAAAGTGAACCAGGCTGAAGCCGCGGCTATGGCGAAAATTCTCGAGAACCGCGGGTATCGAGTCGATCCCGAGACACAAGATCCCGATCTGGTCTTGATCAACACGTGCTGCGTGACGGCCAAGGCGGAAGGGAAATCCAGGAGAACCGTCGGAAGCCTTGCCCAAAGGTTTCCCCACGCACGGATCGTGGTGACCGGCTGCCTTGCCGAGATAAACCCGACTTCGTTGCAGGGCTTAGGTGCCGACACGGTCGTTCTCGGCACGTACGAGAAGGACCGGTTCGAGGAATTCGCCGACCGCGGGTCGCTGCCGGATGGAGCACCTGAATGCGGACTCAACCCGAGGACAAGAGATTTCGTCGATCTCGGCGCTCCGGGCATTCCCCAGCGGGCCAGAGCCTTTCTCAAGGTTCAGGACGGCTGCAATCAACACTGCACATACTGCATCGTTCCCAAGGCCCGCGGCCGCTCCCGCAGCATGCATCCGGAAAGAGTACTGTCCCATGCGGGCAAGTTGAGCCTGGCAGGACATGCCGAAATCGTTCTCACCGGAATCCACCTCGGCAGCTACGGCAGAGACCTGGACCGGCCGTTGCGGTTGGAGGACCTGGTTGAGGAACTCCTGAGCCGGTGCCCGGCCGCTCGTTTCCGCATGAGTTCCATCGAACCGCAGGAAATTACCACTCGTCTCATCGACCTGACGGCTCGACATGAACGGCTGTGCAGCCACTTCCACATTCCGCTGCAAAGCGGGGACGACGCGATCCTCAAACGCATGAGACGTCCTTACGATGCAGCGGCCGTCACTGCGCTCACGCGTACAATAATCGACAAAGTGCCCGAGGCCTGCATCGGCCTGGACGTAATGGTCGGGTTTCCGGGGGAGGATGAGCGTTCCTTCCGCAGGACGGTAGACCTCATCGTTTCGACCGGGGCCGCCTATCTTCATGTCTTTCCATTCTCGCCCAGGCCCGGAACCCCGGCCGCCGACTTCAAACCGCTCGTCCCGGCCGCGACGTCTCAGGAACGGGTCGCCGAATTGAGACGCATCTCGAAAGAGTTGAGGAGACGCTTCTATTCCCGCTTCATCGGAAGAGTCATGAGTGTGGTACTGGAATCCGACTCCCTCTCTCCGGCCGGCACGCTCACTGCCCGCACCGACAATTACATACCCGTGAGATTGAGGAGTTCGGATCGGATCCCCAAAGACGGGGCGTTTCTCGTGACGTTGGAGGGTCCGGCGGATGACCAAGTCCGGGCATCGACGGCCCCGCCCGAACCAGCTGCCGTGAGCCCCCGCAAGGCGCGTCCTTGATCTCTTTTCCCCGACTCACGTAACGATCGCGGACGGACGGCCTCGAGTTTCCGTAAGGACAACCTCCGTCTAGCGCTGCACACCCAGAGTTTTCAGAAACCAATCGGAGACGATTTCTATGCACCTGGGGTCCAGTCGCAACCGGTGAACTCCCCCGGGGATCACGGCGATTTCGGAAATTCCCGCGGGCGCGTGATCGACGATTTCCCGAGCGTGCTCCACGGGGATCAGCTCGTCCGCGTCCCCATGGACGACAAGCAAGTGCTTTCCCTTGAAGTAGGCTATCCACCGGCGAGGCTCAATCTCGTCGAAACCGCGCAACCAGGCGTCAACGTTTCGAGGAAAATCTTTATCCTTAATGAGACCCCGTTCCCTGAAATCGCTCAGAATTTCATCCGGGTCAGCCTCGAAGAGCTTGAAATGTGCCGGAGTGCCGACCACCGCGAGGCTGAACACCTTGTCACTGTCCGCGGCCGCCCTGATCGCGGCCGCGCCGCCTCCGCTGAAACCCAGGATCATCAGACGCGTCGGGTCGATATACGGCGTGTTCAGAACCATGTCGACAACCGCCTCCAGGTCGCGGACCCAGCCGAGCATGTCGAAATTTCCTCCGGAATCTCCGCAACCCCTGAAATTAAAAATCACCGTCGCCAACCCCAAATCAGAGAAATGGGACGACAGTCCCTCATAGCCCGGATCGTTGGGCGGCCTTTGCGCCCCACTGCCCGGAATCCCGTGACAGATAATCAGCGCGGGATATTGTCGGGAAGGATGAGCCGAAGGGAAAAGGATTTGTCCCTTTATGTCGATGCCGTCACACTGCACCGTGAATCGTTCCCGTCTCCTCGCGGCTTCGGGATCCGCTTCCTCGGACCGAAGCCGAGGTTTATCGAACCGCAATGCGTCGAGAAGCTTGCCGAAGAGTATTCTGATCAGGTTGCCTTCCATCTCGGACCTCCACTCGGGGCATCGAACTTGTACGCGGCGGTGCGCCGGCACGAGCCGCGACGGTCTCACCTCACCCCATGCCCCCTGCGTTCACCCCACGCGTGTGAAGAACACTTCCTCATAAAATCGGTGCGAATCCCATCGTGACCAATGGGAAGAGCAAGAGAGAGACAGGGGCGGGAGCACGGACCTGCCGAAGGTTCATTTGGTTCTCCGCGATCGGTGTACCGTGCCTTGACCGATTGTGCAAGACACTGCCGTCCGCGGCGATACGGTTTCATACCGGCCGTCATATGCGCGCAGACACAAGGAACCATAAACGTCCGTGGCCCTTCTCGGCCCCAGGGACCGCGCGGTCAAGGCTGTGGTGTGAAGATTACCCCGGACGCGGGAGATCGTCGGGGGGAGACAAATCTCCCCCCAGGCCCCCCATGCGAGGCCTGAAGCCGGTCGGCTTCATTAAGGAGACGTTCACGAGAGATTTCATGCCGGCCGGCGCACGCGGCGAGACATGAATCGCGTGCGTGTTCACATCAGGAATAGTCGGAAGGAGGCTCGCGCAGTTCACAAGATCCTGTACCGGTCCGTACCGGCCGCTTCCCTCCGTTTCCGACGTATCATCCTCTGGGATATACGCGCCTGCACGAAGAGCAATAATAGACCTTTTCCCTGGCCAGATACATGAAGGCGCCGACCGAGGAAAGGACGGCTCCGAACAGGAGGCACATACCCGTGAAGTAGACCACGAACAGTCTACCCAACGAGTACCCCTCAAAGAGGCTCACCGCGGCCGAACCCAGAAACCCCAGTACGAGGAACGCACCGGCAAGAAGCAGGGCAAAATGGCTCCTCTTCGTGTCATAGATGTCGCGCAGCACAGGCTCCATAATCTCGTCGCAGCTTTCACACAAGGCTCCCGTCCGCCCGTGAGTATCGGCGGGGGACTCATCAAGAAAGCTCGTGAAACGGGGTGCTGATTCAAACTCGCCCAACGAGTCGGTTGACCGGTCGGTATTTCCCGAGTCATCATCGGCTCCAAGACGGTCCATGGACTCGTCCCGCATCGAGTCTTCACTCTCGAAAGCCCATTCAGACGCGAAATCTTCACCCACGGCAGGAGTGCCGAATTCAGCGTCGTCCGCCGACAGAAACTCATCCCTTTCCGATCTGCCTATCTCAACTTCTCCAGGCCACGAGAATTGATCGTGCTCCCTCATTTCCGAAGGAGCTACAAAAAAATCGTGTGACGACTCGGGCTCCGAAGAAATCTCGATGGGTTGAGACCCTTTCCCGGCATGGAGCGTCCGCGAAGAATATCCTTGTGGGATCTCCGCTCGGGCCGACTCGCCGGCCACACCGGAATCGGTAAATGACTCGGACTCCGTTTCCGACTCTTCCCGGCCGAGCATGTCCTGGAACGATACCCCGCAGTCAGGGCAGATATCAAACATCGTCTTGTGCGAAGCAAGGCATGAAGGACATATGAAGCTTGTGGAATCACTTTCCTCTGCGGGCTCTTGGTCCACTACGACCGACTCCGTATACCGGATCAAGAGTTCCTCGGGATCTATAATGCCCCTGTCCTGCAGCATGTCATAGAACCTCTCCAGGCCGGTCGGCGTAAGGTGATACTTCTCCATGAGATCCTGGTCCGTCATTCCGGAATGGAAGTCATCGAGGAAATCCCTCACCCGAATGCTTCTTTTCACTTGCGAGTTTTGAATCGTGTTCATTGCCTTCACCTCGTATAGACAGTGCACGTCTCTTATACCAGATGTTTTAAGAAATAGCAAGTTATTTTAAATAGGTGTTTCAATTATCTAGAATTTGATTTAGATATTGAGCCCCGCACTTCCCCAGCGCATCGGGGTGCCGCCGGGATAGGGCTTGCAAAGATTACGACCTTGGGCTAGGCTCACCTGGCAATAGCAGTATCTCAGTTTCCCAGTCCGCCGAGGCTTCCGCCCCGGACGGTCGTGCCGATCCGCCGTTCGAATGCCCGAATTAACGGCCGGGAATCAAGTGTTTGGACAGCCGATGAAAAACAATGCCGTCGCCGGAATGATGCTTTTGGCTGGAATGTTTGTTATTGCCGGCACTTCCGGTCACGGGAGCTCGGCCGGAGAAAGCGGCACATCGACAATTTGCCGTCCCCAGCCGGCCGAGTCCGGAACGATTGAACTGGGAATGGCCGGACAGTTCAGCTGGACATGCACCGGGGGCGAGAAGGAAGGGAACGGCTATTACATCGTCTTCATAAGACCTTCAGGGACGTACGTATTGTTGAAGGTTCCGGTGGGGAGGACTTCTTTCGAGTTTACTCCGGACACGGCGGGATTGTGGCGGTGGATCGTAATCAATACGGATCCGGACGGGACGAAACCGGACATGGAATCAGAACCCGGATACTTTCAAGTCATTATGACTCGGTAATCCGGAACGCAACCCCCATGGACGCGGCCGGTCCCAAGCCCGACCGTGCGGCACGCGGGCGACATTCTTGCCGAACAATTGTTTGTCGGGATCCGTTGTAGCTTCGAGACCACGGATGTCTGCGTCACAGAGGCTTCCGTCCTACCAGAACGCCGATGCAGTAGTAGTACCAGATCAGGTCGACGTCGGTGAGTCCGGCCTCGGCCCACCAGGCTTTTTTGTCGTCGACCGCCGCGAAGTAATGTACTTCTTTTTCCGAGCTTAATCGCTTTACGTCATCGAGTTGCTCCCGCGTGACGATCCCGCTTTGCACTGCGCGTTGCTCCCAAAGTGCCATCTCTTCGAAGTAGATCTCCTGACATGTATCGCCGGAAAATCCTTCCACGGTAACCAGCCGGCCGCCGGGCTTCATGAGGTTCAGGATATCGGCAAGGACCTTCCGATACGCGTCAAAGGGCAGGTGCTCGAGCACGAACACCGATACGACCGCGTCAACCGGTTCGTGGAGCAGGGGTTCGTTCCATCCCGGTTCGGTAAGGTCTCGGCAATGAAACTCCATCTCGCGATTTTCCAGCTTCGTGCGCGCAACGGCAATCATCTCACGGGAACCGTCAACGCACGTGATGATCCCGTCGGGGAAGAGTCTGACGAGTTCTTCCGTAGTGTTGCCGGTGCCGCACCCCAAGTCAATAATTCTTGCTCCGCGTTTAGGGATCAACAGGCGATCCAGCCATCCCGCGGCAACGGAGACGGCTTCGCCATATCGGGGCACGCAGTTCCGTTGGTAGGCGTCGTACAACGATGCCTGTCCGCCAAAAAACTCTATTGTGCTGTTCATTGGGATGCCTCTGGGCGACTGCGGGTGTGTACGACCATTTCCGCCCGGGGTCCGGGACGTCGGCCGGCGACGGCCTCGGCGACCTCAGCCCGCGGGCCCGAACACGTCTCTTCCGGCCCCATTTCGCAAAATCGTTCAGACACGCTTCACACCGGCGGGCCCGTGTGTTATAGAGCCCATACTAACAGTCGGTCCGGCCGAAGTCAAAATCTCACAAGAACCAAAATTGAGGACGCGGGTCAAAGAAACTAAGCTTATTTGATGAGAAGGAGAGACATTCATGAGCAAAGGGTATCCGACCAGATCAACGGTAGTTCATATGGCCGCCTTGTTGGGCATCATCGTCATTGCCTGGACACTTCCCGTCACAGCAGCGGAAAGCCCTCCGGCACTGAGAGAACTCGACAATGCCTTCGTGGCGGTGGCGGAAAAGGTAACTCCCGCGGTCGTAAACATAAGTTCCACCAAGAAGATTTCCCCTGGGGCCTCAGGGGGGGACATGGAAGATTTTTTCAAGAATCATCCCTTCAGGGACTTTTTTGGAGATGATTTCTTCAAGCGGTTCAAGAAGGGACCCGGCGGTCAGGGGTATAGTCAACGAGGAATGGGCTCGGGGGTGATCGTGGGACCGAACGGAACGATCTTGACCAATGCCCATGTAGTCAAGGACGCCGATGAAATTAAGGTGAACCTGTCGGACAAGAGATCGTTTACCGCAAAAGTGATCGGAGCCGATCCGGAGAGCGACATAGCCGTAATCAAGATCGATGCGAAGGATCTTCCCATTGCAACGCTGGGAGATTCAACCAAGTTGCGGGTAGGGGAAATCGTACTGGCCGTCGGCAACCCGTTCGGTCTCAACCGCACCGTGACATCGGGAATTATCAGCGCCAAAGGTCGTACCAATATGGGCATTATTGATTACGAGGATTTCATCCAGACTGATGCGGCCATCAACCCGGGCAACTCCGGCGGCCCCTTGGTCAACATCAACGGTGAGGTGATCGGAATCAATACCGCGATAGCGACCCGCACCGGCGGATACCAGGGGATCGGCTTTGCCATACCGGTCAATTCGGCCAAACTGATCATGGAAGACCTTATGGAGCACGGGCAGGTCAAGCGCGGTCTGCTCGGCGTCAACATTCAGAGCCTCGATGAATACCAGGCGAAGTACTACGGTCGTCAGGACACCGATGGAGCGCTTGTCTCACAAGTTGTACCGGGAAGCCCGGCCGAAAAAGCCGGCGTGAAGGATGGCGACATCATCATCGAGTTCAACGGCAAATCCGTCGACGGAGCGCCTGAACTGAAGAATATCGTCGGTAGAGTGAAGCCGGGTACGGAATCGACGCTCACCATTATTCGCGACAAGAAGCCCATCAAGGTGACCGTCAAGGTAGGCGAACGTACCCCCAAATCTTTTGCAGCGATCAAACCGAGTGAGGAAGCCGACACCTCAAATGAACTCGGCATCGAAGTCGAGCCGGTTCCCGCGGGAATGGCGGCCAAACTCGGCATCAAAGAGGGTGAGGGCCTTCGGGTGAAAGGCGTGACGGGAGACGGCGCAGGTCGAAACATCGGACTTCGGGAAGGCGACGTGATCCTGGAAGTTGACGGCGCTTCGGTGAATAACGCCTCCGAATTTACGAACGCCGTGGCAAAAGCCAAGAACAGGAAGGACGGCATCATTCAGTTGAAAGTGCAAAGAGGCTCGGCGAAGTTGTTTTTGGCGGGACCCTTGACGTAAGGTCTGAAATTGACTCTGTAAGCACTGCGGCGGGGAACCCTTTGACGAAGAAGCGGTTCCCCCCGTTTTTTCCCGGCAGTCTTCCGGTCAACGCAGCGCGGCGGTCTCGTGATCGGGTTGACGGCCGGCGGCACGCACTCTTATATGAATTCGACCTCGACCTCGTACCCGTACGGCCCCAAATCCTTCATCAACGCGTGTATTGCGATTCGAAATAACGACTTGTGGTCTCTGGCCGCGCCCACACGTCGCATTTCCCCGCGGAGGAGACCATCTTTTGAGTCGAAGCATCCAAAATTGAAGTACTCGTCGAGAGCCGATTCCCAGGTTCCGGTGAGCGGACCGTTGCCGGAATGGGACAGTTCGAAATAAATCTTCTCGTTCTGAAAGCCCTTCGCCACCCGGACCTCGACATGAAGTCCCGCTCTATATGTGACGTCCGCAATCGGTACGCCCATACGAGATATGTGGCCCACTATCGTCATGCTCTTGCCCCGTCGGATTCGCATAGGCCAAGACGTTCGCAACGGCGAGTTCTCGGCACAAATCATTTCTTGTTAGCAATTTCCAATCTGCGAGTCCAGCAGAAAAGAGCACACTCGGAAGCGCCCTCCGCCCGCCTTGCGGCG
Organism: Desulfomonilaceae bacterium; assembly: GCA_031082285.1. GTDB lineage: Bacteria > Desulfobacterota > Desulfomonilia > Desulfomonilales > Desulfomonilaceae > JAVHLK01. The sequence goes on along the minus strand of JAVHLK010000039.1, from coordinate 8,170 downwards.
CCCTTCGCGCTCTCGAATCCTATCCTTTTCCCTGCGGGGACTTGACAAAGAGTACGTATCAGTTTAAAGAATCCTATCCTAAAGGCGAGAGAATTCTTTCGCCGTTTCTTCCAATTACATGTAATCGCAGTGTAAATGTAATGCATCTCAGAACTTGCCAATCTTGCCGGACGGCTCAAAAACACACTGTGGTGAGGATGGATCTGCCTTTACAAAGACATATCATATGGTTACGGACTCCGGCTCCCGGCGAAACCGGTACAATGAACGGTGCCGCGGACCCGGTCGCCGGCAATCACGATCCGGCGGACTGCGAGTCGGGAGTCTTCCGAACCGACGGGGAGGTTGAGAAAAGTGATGGAACCGTGTCCAGTTATGGTGAGAGGTAACCGCGAGTCGGACAGACCTTATCGAAACGTGGACTGCGACCATTACGGCGAATGCCTGGACAGGGCGTTGAAGAGTCGCTGGTCGGATTTCTCCTGCACTATGTGCGGTGCCTATACGAGAACTCGATTTATCGAAAGCGCCACCGGGTCGGACGATTACTGGTAAGCCGTGACGCGTTGGCGGATCGTCCCGGGTGCCGCTCCGGCCGTTTCATCGACCTGGCGCCCGGTGCCTCATGACTTGTGATTTGTGCTCGTGAGTTGCCGCTCACCGAGCGATTCATGATGTTCCTTCCGGCAGATCTGCGCTACCGATCATCCGATCCATCGGCCCGAAACGGTCCAACGGCCGGTCAAGGTGAACGGTGAAAAAAGTACCTGTAATCATTCTCTGGGCGATTGCCTTTGCGTACGTGGAGGCCGCGGTCGTCGAGTACTTGCGTGCCCTCTACTATCCTCCGGGCACGGGGGGCTTCGCATTCCCCATACTTACACTCGATGAACTCGGAGCAATGGGTACAGAGCATCTGAATCGTCTGACGATAGAAGTCGGGCGTGAGATCGCGACCTTGGCGATGTTGGCCTTGGCCGCGGTCGCCGCTTCGAGAAACAGACGCGAAGGTTGGGCTTACTTCATGATTGCCTTCGGCGCGTGGGACATCGCGTACTATATTTGGCTCAAGATCTTTCTCGACTGGCCCGCGGGTCTCATGACGTGGGATCTGCTCTTCCTCGTTCCGGTGCCGTGGGTTTCACCGGCGGCGGCCCCGTTGATCGTCTCAGTTACCCTCATCGTCTCCGGCCTCATGGTGCTCGCCCGTGAAGACCGAGGCCGACCTTTGTCCCCCACGCGTACACATTGGGCTTTCCTGACCGCGGGAGGCTTGATCGTGATCGTCTCGTTTTGTTGGGACTACCGAAACATAATGAACGGCGGCGTTCCGAATCCGTTCAATTGGACGCTCTTTTTCATCGGACTTGCCGTCGGCATTACCACCTTCGCTACAATTCTCCTGCGTGCACCTGCCGGCAATGTCCCGGAACCCTCGGACCGGCAGGTCGGCCATATCCCGGGCCGGTGGTAGTTTGATTGATACCCGGAGCTCATTGTGAGGTCTTGCTCCGTCAAAGAGACTCTGCCATCTCAATTCCAAGAGTCCGACCTGCGCGGTGTGCGGACGAATAGATCATGGCCTCGCTCATTGCGCCGGGGGTACCGGCCGCACGCGACCTGAAAGCGCCGGATCCGATCCCGCGGACCGGTGTGAGCCGTGAGCGTCGGCCGCCTTGTACTGCACGGCTCAACAAACCCCTGCTTGACTGATTCTCGGGCTTTTGCTATGTGTTTTGTTGGGCCTTTTGAGACTGGTTCCGACCAATGCGTCGGCAAGAAAAGTGACGCATGGAATTCCGATGGCGGCGACTTTCCTCAGCATCGGATGCAGAGGACCGCGAGCGACTTGCCGTGAACGGCCGCACACCAGACGAGCCAATATCACTCGGACACACGCATCGGACCAGATGTAATTCCATTTCCCGGTTGTCGCTGAGCGGCGCACGATGATTCATCGAAAGGGGAAACGTCCGCAGACATCGCTTGATTAAGATCTAAGGGAGGCTACATGGGAACGATACCGCGAAACAGGACTTCGTCGGAGTTATACGAAGAGGACAATCTTGGTTTCGGGAAAATCTTCACGGAACACATGCTCACCATGTCCTATTCCACCAGCGCAGGAGGTTGGTCGGAGCCGGAAATCAAACCGGTGGAACATCTCGTTCTCCATCCCGCAACCATGGTTCTCCACTACGGCCAGCAAGTGTTCGAAGGACTCAAAGCCTTCGCCGGTCGAGACGAAGACGATATCCTGCTTTTCCGCCCGGACATGAACATCTCACGCTTCAACAAGTCCTGTGCTCGCTTGTGTATTCCTCCCGTAGACCCGGCACTGTTCATGGACCGGATGTCCGAGCTGATCCGAAAAGATCGCGATTGGATTCCCAGGTCTCCGGGCACGTCCCTGTACGTCCGCCCCACGGTGATAGCTACGGATCCGTTTCTGGGAGTGAGACCGTCCAATGATTATCTTTTCTACATAATCCTGTCTCCCGTGGGCGCGTACTATCCCGAAGGCTTTGCACCGGTTAAGATTCTGGTCACGGACAAGTACGTCCGAGCATGCCCGGGCGGAATCGGTGAAGCGAAAACAGGGGCCAACTACGCGGCTTCTCTTTTTGCCGCGGAAGAGGCCCACTGCGAGGGATTTACCCAGGTGCTTTGGCTGAATGCCGTCGACAGGGTCTCGGTTGAAGAAGTGGGCACCATGAACATATTCTTCCGCATCGAGGACGAAGTCATCACTCCCTCGCTGGGAGGAACCGTTCTCCCCGGAGTGACGCGCGATTCCGTCATCAAACTTGCTGCGGACATGGGCTACAAGGTCACCGAACGCACAATATCAATGGAAGAAGTCGTCGCCGCGGTTCGAAAAGGGACCTTACTCGAGATGTTCGGATCGGGTACTGCTGCGGTGGTCTCCCCCGTGAGCCATTTTCGTTACCAGGGTGTCGATTACATGGTGGGAAACGGAGAGACGGGAGAGGTTGCCGGCAAGTTGTTCGACGAGATAACAGGCATGCAGACGGGTGCCAGACCCGATCCGCACGGCTGGATCGTGAACATTGGAGCGCAATAGCCGGGCCACGGTCTCGATTCACCTCTTCACATTGTCTATAGAGTGAGCGACGCAGGTTTCGCGGCATATTTTCGAACGCGGGAAGTTGCCGCAACTTGCGCCCTCGCAATGACGCCTTGAGCGAAGATGTTGCAGAGTGCGCGCGCTCGAGCCCCACGGGAGTGCCGTCAAGATTCCCAACCTCCCCTTCCCTGCTTTTCTCTGTCGACTTCGCATACGACACTCTCGATCATTTGGATTTTGATGCCTCGATTGCCTGATCGCAAAAAAGACTGCTGATTGAAACGACCTGCACAGAGATCCCGTTGCACAATGCAACGGTCGGAGACGATCAACTGCAAGCTGTTTACCAGAGTCGCCCATTGCGCAGCACTCACCGTATCTGACCCGGTTTTCGGTCTTTGGATTACGCTGGTGGCACAATTATTGCTTTAACATTACCTGATAACGTCCGTGGACACGACCGGGCCGCCGATGGTCGCGAGACCGAGTACCGGATTTCTCAAATGCGGTTACGTGTTCATAAGCGCGCGCCGGCGTTGCGTCCCGCATTCTGCGCGGGCCGTACCGGTAATCCGGAAAGATGGAGGATCTATTTCGAGACGGACTCTTGCTCGAGGAGGGAGCCTTACCATGGAAAGGTCGGAACGGCTGTTTCAATCCATCCTGGACAGCGTTTCCGAAGGCGTGATCACCCTCGATGCAAACTGGAAGATCTTAAGCTGGAATAGTGCTGCGGAAAAGATCACCGGTTTTCTCAGGGAAGAGGTCTTGGGAAAAGAGTGTGAGGATATCTTCCAGGCGTCGTTGTGTCGCGAGCGGTGTCCGGTGGACAAGGCCCTGTTGTGCGGTCATCCGTACCAGGACGTGGAGGTGTCGGTACGCAACAAGAGCAGACGGATCATTCACCTGGTGGTCAATGCGGCTCCGCTGTACGGCGACAACGGAGAAATCATCGGGGGACTGGAGACATTCCGAGACGTTTCTCACCGCCACTGGATGCAGGAGGAGCTGCAGCACCAGTACGATTACGGCAATATCGTGGGGAGAAGCGACAAGATACAGGCCGTGTTCGGTATGCTTTCCAACCTGGTGGACACCGACACCACCGTTCTCATTCAGGGGGAATCGGGAACGGGCAAGGAATTGATTGCCAGAGCCCTCCATTACTATGGTCCTCGCAGGAATCGGTCCTTCGTGGCCATCAACTGTTCCGCGATTGCCGAAGGCATGCTCGAGTCCGAGTTATTCGGACACGTCAAGGGAGCCTTTACCGGTGCAGTAAGCAATCACGCGGGCAAACTGGAGACCGCGAATGGAGGTACGCTTTTTCTCGATGAAATCGGGGAGATCAGCCGGAACATCCAGGTGAAGCTTCTTCGCGTGCTTGAAGAACGGGAATTCCAACGCGTGGGTGACAATCGGACAATAAAGCTGGATATTCGACTGATCACGGCATCGAACAAAGATCTGAGCAAACGGGTCATGGACGGATCTTTCCGCGACGATCTGTTCTACCGCCTCAACGTGTTTCCGATCAACCTGCCGCCGTTGCGGGAACGTATAGAGGATATCCCACTCCTCGTCAGTCACTTCGTCGACAAGTTCAATCGACAAATGGGGAAGTGCGTCCAGGGAATTGCGGACCGAGTACTGGAAATCCTCGAGGCGTACCATTGGCCGGGAAACATCCGGGAGCTGGCAAACGCCGTGGAACATGCCTTCGTTCACAGCAAGGGAGTTCTCATATACCCTTCGGACCTGCCCCAGCATATCGTACGGTCCTCCGGGCGAGCAGGGTTGCATCGAAAGCACCCAAAGCCGCAAAACGTGCTGGACATGGTCGAGAGAGACCTGATACGCGGCGAACTGGAAGCCGCCGAGTGGAAGCGAAGTGAGGCCGCGCGAAAGCTGGGAATGAGTCGCTCCACGCTTTGGCGAAAGATGCAGAAATACGGCTTGGGTAGGCTCGCCGCATGCTCCCGCTGAAGTTAAATGATGTGCGCCGACATATCGTCGACAGAGGAACCGACGATCATGCCGTGATGCCGTATCCGGTCAATCCCGTTCCGCCGCGTGCACGTCGCCCACTTCGACGACGTCCTCTTCCAGGCCCTCCTTCGGAATCAATTCCCAAGCATGACACCGTGCCGCTCCCTTCACGTCGTCGGCAATGGTTTCAATGATGTTGAGCGTCTTGGGCGCGGCACTGAGGGCAAGGCGCTCAATGTATGCGCCACGGGAAAGCCGGCTGTCCGATTTTGCTCTGTTCACTGCGGAGTACGCCGCGACGGCGACGTCAAAACTCCGGGGGCTGTCGGGGAGAGGGATGGCGTCAAAGTCTTCCACTTTCGGCCATGGCGCGATACACACGCTCCTGATACCGGTTTCTTTCGCAAATCGCCAGGACCACACCTCCTCACAAATGTAGGGAACAAACGGTGCAAACATCTTGATCAAGGTTTCAAGTCCCATGCGCAGGGTCGCAAGAGCAGACCCCTGATCCTTGGCCTCAACGCCTTGCCCTCCCCATGCTCGCACCTTGCTGAACTCCACGTACGTGTCCGTAAACGAATTCCAGAAAAAGCTCTCCACCGCAGAGAGCGCTCCTGAAAAGTTGAACTCGTTCAGATGTTCGGTAGCCGTCAGAACCACTTTTCTCAATCGGTCCACAAACGCACGATCCATTTCGCAGGATACGTCGGAAACGTCTCCGCTCTGGGACAATACGAATTTGGATGCATTGTATATCTTGACGACAAGCCGTTTACCTATCTTGACGATGTTCTCGTCGTACGCGGTGTCCACCCCCAGTCTGGCATTGCCGGACCAATAGCGAAGAGCATCCGAGGAAAACGTCTCCAGCAGCTCCGTGGGAACCACTACGTTGCCCTTGCTCTTGGACATCTTCTTTCTGTCCGGATCAAGGACCCAACCGGAGATGTTGATGTTCTTCCACGGGATCTCGTCCTCGTGCAGCAAGGCCTTGGCTATCGTGTAGAAACCCCACGTCCGTATGATCTCATGGCTCTGGGGGCGCACATCCATCGGGAACAATCTGCGGTGGCGATCTCGATCCAGCACCCAGTGAGATCCGATCTGCGGGGTGAGCGAACTGGTGAACCACGTATCAAAGACGTCCGGCTCCGCCATGAACCCGTTCGGTCGATCTCGTTGCTCTTCGCGAAAGCCTGCGGGCGGAGACGTGGAAGGATCGACCGGAAGTTCCTCTCGTGAGGCCGTTAAAGGGTTCTCGTAGTCCGGCCTTCCTTCTCCGTCAAGCCGATACCAGACCGGAAAGGGGACACCGAAGAATCTTTGCCGGCTTATGCACCAATCGATGTTCAAATTCTGCGTCCAGTCTCTGTATCGACTGTGCATAAAGCGGGGGAACCACTTGATTTCCTCACCCTTTCGCAACAGTTGATCCTTCTTGTCCAGGAGACGCACAAACCATTGGCGAGTGATAATGAATTCGAGGGGCTTGTCCCCTTTCTCGAAAAACTTAACCGCATGTCGTATCGGTTTCGGAGAGCCCACGAGTGGAGCCTCGTTTCCTCCGGCCGCGCCTTCCCCGGTCTTCAACATTTCCACAATGGCGGCTCTCGCCTGCTTCAAGGTTTTACCGGCAAGCTGGGAATAAAAGCCGTTGGCCAGGTCCGGATTCCTGCTTTCCCACCCGTTCGTGCCGAACACGATGCGCGCGAGTCTTCCGTCTTGCAGAATGATCTGTTTGAGAGGGAGGTGTTCCTCGCGCCACCACTGCACGTCCGTCTGATCCCCGAAGGTGCAGACCATCAGGATCCCCGTGCCTTTATCCGGCTCCACCAGCGTGCTGGGAAACAATTGTACTTCCGTATGAAACAGCGGGGTCAGGGCCTTCTTGCCTCTCAGGTGTGTGTACCTCTGATCATCGGGATGAAACGCGACCCCGACGCAAGCAGGCAGCAGCTCCGGCCGAGTCGTGGATATGACATGGGTTTCGTCGGAATCCACAACCCCGAACCGAATATCGTGAAAAGCGGAATCCACTTCTCGATCTTCCACTTCAGCTTGTGCGATGGCTGTTTGAAAGTCCACATCCCACATAGTGGGGCCTTCAGTGCCGTACACATGACCCTTTTCGAAAAGGTCCAGGAAACTCAGTTGAGCCATGGTTCGGCAGAATCCGTCTATCGTCGAGTATTCTTCGCTCCAATCCACCGAGAGGCCCAGCCTCTGCCACAGATCCTTGAATACCTTTTCATCCTCCATGGTCAGTTTGATGCACAGATCGATGAAATTGGGCCGGGATATGATTCGCGGAGGCTTTTTCCTGTCCGCGGAGCTTGCCTGTTTCAGGTCCGGATCCTTTTCAAAGGGCGCATGGGGATCGCATCTCACATGAAAATAGTTCTGAACCCTTCTTTCAGTGGGCAGACCGTTATCGTCCCAACCCATGGGATAGAATATGTTCTTGCCCAACATTCGTTGATACCGAACGATGATATCCGTGTGAGTGTAACTGAACACGTGTCCCACATGGAGCGAACCCGAGACGGTGGGAGGCGGAGTGTCCACCACGAACGTTTCATCCCGTGCTTTCGAGGGATCGTATTTGAAAATACCGAGTTCGGACCACAGCGCTTGATACTTGTCCTCCGCGGCCTTTGCATCGTAGTGTTTCGGTAACTGGTTGATGTCCATACTATCGTTGCTGCTCTCACGTGTCATTTCCACCGCCCGACAATGGCTTCGAGATCACCCACCGATACGTAATTTCGGCTGTATGGTGTATTTAGAACTTACTGTTCGACCAGTGTTTATATCGCACAACGGGACCGCGTGTCAACAACGGCAAACGGCTGCACTGCCGTCGGGGGTGCTTATGCGCGTGTGTCCGGGTCAGGCAATGGAGGCACGGGTGAAACACCGTGTCAGTTGTGCAACATCGCGAGTCATCCTGCAGACAAGCGGGTTTTCTCACGCGTGGGCACATCATCGTTTCACTCGTGAAACATTCGTACCCCAAACTTCGTGAAACATTTTCACCCACCGCGTCCGTTTAAGGAGAAATCCGACCGTACGTCATTTCCGGGCAAGCCC
>JAVHLK010000038.1:41920-45427 GCA_031082285.1 Desulfomonilaceae bacterium | reverse complement strand
TTGGGAGCGATTCCTGCTCTCTTCTGACGACGGTCGATCGATCTCGCTCCGGAAACGGACACGGACCGGCCGCCCGGCCGGAGATGCGGCGTTTACGGCAAAGGTCGAGAAGATCACCGGTCGGGACCTGAGCAAAGGAAACCGGGAAGACCTCGTAAGCGTCCATCTGAAAAGAAATAAGGTGTATGTCCCCGGACATCCTCACGTGCTACAAGAAGCCGGCGTCGAGGGGGACTTCAGAGAATTTCCTCGAATTCCTCCCGGGTAAGGTCACAGTCGTTGAGTATTTTGCTCAACAAGCCCGGCCCCACCGTTTCACCGGAGTGCACGGGCACAACGGTCACTCGTCCGTCAGCGTGTCTCAAAAAATGGTGGCTACCCTTAATCCTCGTGACCTCGAACCCAGCCTTGACCAAGGCACCCACCACGGTCTTGCCGTCGATACGGGGGAGCTTACTCATAACTGCACTGTTATGCGCTGGACGCCGACAAACTCGCTGGACGAGACCGGATACCCTTGCTCTTCAAGGCATAGATCGATCGCCTCTCGGACTCGTTCCATCAAGGTGTCCAAGGACCGGGCCTGGGTGTGGCAGCCCCGAAGTTCCGGAACAGTGGCGACGTAGTACCCCTCGTCGTCGCGTTCGACAATTACGTTGAAACCGATTTCCATAGTGCCTCCAGTCATCTTCGTGACGCCGTGCCCACAAGCCATTCTATCATAGACTGCCGAGAAGTGGAGGATTCCCGTTTCTTCGGACTGCTGCGCTCATCGCGAATTCCGGGGACACAATACATCTTCTGTGGAAAGGAGGGCCGCCGACGGCACGGGGTCGGGTCTTGCTTCTTGACTCAGGTTGCAGCACCGCACTCTAACTGCTCTGTATGTCGTTGATTCAAGAAGCAAGACCTGACCCCAGAGAATCATTCCAGTTTCTTGATTTCCCTTTTCATCGTGTTGATGGACCTGGTCACCGGGATCTCCTTGGGGCACACCCGCGTGCATTCGAAATGGTTCACGCACGCCCATACCCCGTCCGGGTAATCCAATTGCCTCAACCGTTCCTCCCGCGCCTCGTCCCGGGAGTCGAAGATCCTTCGGAACGCCTGAACCAGAGGAGCGGGTCCCAGGAACTTCTCATTTTCGTTGGAGACGGGGCATTGGCCCACGCAACACGCACAGAGAATACAGCGTATGGCCTCCTCCATCTTGAGGTTGTCTTCATGGGATTGGAGGCGTTCCTTTTCCGGAGGATCCGAAGCGATCAGGTAGGGACGCACCATGTCGACCTTTTCAAAGAACGGCGTGAGGTCCACCACGAGGTCCTTGAGGACCGTGAAGGTCGGCAGCGGCTCTATGAGAACTTCGTCTCCCTCGAGGTCCCTCACGAGTTTCCGGCACGCGAGTGCGCATCGGCCGTCGATCCTCATCGCGTCGGACCCGCACACGCCGTGAGCGCACGACATGCGAAGACTCAGTGTGCCGTCCTGCTCCCACCTGATCCTGTTGAGACAGTCCAGGACACGCTCTCCTTCGTCCGCTTCGACGGTGTAGGTCTTATAGTACGGCTCCGTGTCATGCTCCGGGTCAAAACGAAAGATCTTGAACTGAATCCTCATCAATAGGTCCTCGCCTTTGGTTCGAAACGGGTAATCGCGACCGGTTTGTAGAAAATCTCCGATCCTTTTTCGGTCTTCCGTATGAGGGTGTGTTTCAGCCAGTTCTCGTCGTCCCTCTCCGGATAGTCCTCGCGGGAATGCGCGCCCCTGCTCTCCACGCGGTTACGCGCGGAAAGGAGGATCGTCTCACCCAACCCCAAGAGTGATTCGAGCTCGATCGCCTCGAGCAGATCCATGTTGTACGACGTTCCTTGACTGTCCACGGTCACTGACTCGTATCGCGCCCTGAGTCCTTCCAGCCGGCCAAGCGCGTCATCGAGGCCGCTTTCGGTCCGGTATACCGAACATTCCTCCGTCATCACGCGCTGGAGTTCGTACCGCAGAGTGGATGCACGCTCGCCGCGCCCCCTGTTCTTGATGCGGTGAATCGTCTCCACTGTTCTTTCGGCCGGTTCGCCTTCCATTTCGAGTCGTTGGAGAGCATCCAAGTCCTGCCGAATCTGCTTCCCGGTCCGTCGACCGAATACGACGAGATCGACCAGAGAGTTGCACCCCAAGCGATTTGCTCCATGAACCGACACGCACGCGCACTCTCCGGCTGCGTATAGCCCCGGAATCGGGTCCATGGCCGCCCCGAGCACCCGGCCGTCAAGATCCGTGGGAATTCCGCCCATCATGTAATGGCAGGTGGGACTGACCGGGATGAGATCCGTTGCCGCGTCTATTCCCAGATAGTCTCTTACGAACGACGAAATATCAGAGAGTTTTTCTGCAAGGCGCTCCCTGCCGATATGCGTAAGATCCAGGTGAACAAAGTCGCGGCCGTCGATCCCGCGGCCGTTGCGAATCTCGGTGACGATTGCTCGAGATACCATATCTCTCGGAGCCAGGTCCTTGATGGTCGGGGCATAGTCTTCCATGAACCGCCGACCGTCACGGTTGCGCAGGATTCCGCCTTCGCCGCGAGCGGCCTCACTGATGAGCACCCCCAACTCGTAAATGCCGGTGGGATGGAACTGCACGAATTCCATGTCTTGAAGGGGAATGCCTGCACGGTAGCAGTAGTAGACCCCGTCCCCGGTATTTGCGAAGCAGTTGGAGGTCGTCTTGAACACCTTGCCGAACCCTCCCGTGGCCAACATCACGGCACGAGCGCCGACCGTATGGACCCGTCCGTTGGCCGCTTCGTAGAGCACAACGCCCGACGCGGCACCGTCGGTGAACACCAGGTCCATGAGTTGATACTCGGAATAGACCTTGATCCCCCTTTTGACGGCCTCCCCGAAGAGCGTATCGAGGATGACCCGGCCCGTTCTGTCCGCTGCGTGGCACGCTCGCTTGATGGCCGCTTCACCGAAGTTCTTCGTGTGGCCTCCAAAGGCTCTCTGCGCAATCCTGCCGTCGGATGTTCTGTTGAACGGAACGCCCAAATGTTCCAGTTCGTACACGGCTCGAGGCGCGTCTTTGGCCAGGACTTCGGCGGCATCCTGATCGGTCAGGTAATCTCCGCCCTTCACCGTGTCGTACATGTGCCATTCCCACGAGTCGGGCTCTTCGTTCCCCAGAGCCGCGCCGATTCCACCCTGTGCGGCTCCCGAATGAGATCGTGTGGGAAACACCTTGCTCACAAGGGCCACGTCCGCGTCGCCGGCCACCTCCAGCGCGGCGCGAAGCCCGGCGAGTCCCGACCCGACAATTACTACATCGTGTCTCAACGTCATGGCTTCTTCCGTCACCGAGGGTTCTACCCCGCCGCCCTCTTCTCGGGATCTTCGTACTCACAGCCCAACAAGCCGCAGTAGTTTCCGACGTATTCCGCGGCCGGTCTGTACAGAGCCGGCTTCTCCTGAGCTTCGGCGAATTTTTCTTCAATGATGTGGCTGCACC
>JAVHLK010000038.1:0-41820 GCA_031082285.1 Desulfomonilaceae bacterium | reverse complement strand
AGAGCCGGCTTCTCCTGAGCTTCGGCGAATTTTTCTTCAATGATGTGGCTGCACCAACCTGCGATGCGAGATATTGCAAAAATCGCGGTGAACAGGTCCAGCGGGATACCCATCATGAAATAGACCGGTGCGCTGAAGAAGTCCACATTGGGTCTGATTTGGTTTTTTCCGCGCTTGTCGAATTCTTCCATGGCTATCTTCTCGACCGACTTGGCAAGATCGTCCCATTTCTCCATTCCTTTGGTCTTGCCCAGTCGCGTGGCCATGGCCTTAAGATAGGTCGCTCGCGGGTCCATGGTCTTGTACACCGCGTGACCCATGCCCATAATTCGTTCCCCGCGGTCAATACGTTGCCTGACCCACGCGGCCGCGTCCTTCTCCTTTTCGAGGTCCAGAAGCATCTTCATGACCCTGGTATTGGCTCCGCCGTGGAGGCTCCCCGAGAGCGCTCCGACTCCCGCGGCCACGGCCGCGTACATGTGGGCCCTTGTGGAACAGACTTCTCGACACGCGAAGGTCGAAGCATTGAACGTATGGTCTGCATGGAGAATGAGACAGCAGTCAAGATCCTTGGCCGTTCCCTCGTCCGGTTTCACGCCGTTCATCTGCCACAGGAAATTGGCCGCGTGTGAAAGTGACCGGTCCGGAGGGAGCGGCTCCTTGCCCTTGCGGATTCTCTCCCATGCCGCAACCACGCCAGGCAGCCGAGCTATGAGCCGTTTGGCCATCCGCACGTTGGCCTCCCGGTCCTCATTCACTGTATCCGGATCCTCCATGGCCAGCATGGGCACCGCGGCCTGAAGCACGTCCATGGGATCCGCGTCCTTGGGAAACTTTTCCAAGCACGGATAGATATAATCAGGGAGATCCCGCGCATCGCGGACATCGGCGTCGAAGTCCTCCAATTGCCTCTTCGTCGGCAAAACCCCTTGGAGAAGCAGGTACGCGGTTTCCATGAACGTGGACCGTTCGGCCAACTCCTCGATTCGATACCCGCGATAAATGAGGACTCCCTTTACTCCGTCTATGAAACTCACCTTCGTATCCGCCACGGTCACCCCGCGCAGTCCGGTGTTCTTGACGGTAACACTCACAACTTCGCTCATGCCAACCTCACTGTATTTCTGATATGCCTATGGGGTCACCCCGGCCAGGGCGCCCTTGGGGGCGTCGATCCGCGTCGAGGCGGAAAGTCGACGGTTCCCGGATTATCAAATAGTCACATTGTCCCTGACACCGGAGACCACCAGCGACCGATCCGTCATGTCAAGCGAAGCAACACACCCCTCTTGCTTCACTGCTCAAGAACAGAGCGCGCCTCGCTTCACTGCCCACAATGCGCGTGCCGAGCGTACCCGATCGGCTCGTCTTACCCCACGTGAGCGCCTCAGAGACTCACTGTCTCCCCTCGGGCTTCACCCGTCCATCCGGGGTATCCAAAGTGGTCGTCGAACCTTTCAGCGAATTTCTCGGCTGCTTATCGACGCTCTTCGCTCCCCGTACAAGCGCCGGGACTCTTCCCTGCGTATCGCCGCATTAATCCACTTTGAAGAACGATTCCTTTTTCGCGCCACAAACCGGGCATTTGTCCGGAGCAGCCTCAGCAATGGTGTAACCGCACCTGTCGCACACGTAATAATCGACATCCGGCAGATCTTTTCCGCCTTCGAGAGATTCTATGGCGTGCTCATAGAGTTTGCCGTGCACTTTCTCTACTTCGTTGGCCCAGTGAAAGCCCTTTCTCGCCTCGCCGTGTTTCTCTTCCTTGGCCTTTTCCAAGAATTGCGGATACATGGACGTGAACTCATGGTGTTCCCCGCTGTACGCGGCCTTGAGATTCTCCAGCGTGGACTTGATACCCCCCAGGACTTCCAAATGAGTGTGCGCATGAATTGTCTCGGCCGCGGCCGCGGCCTTGAATAATTTGGCAATCCCCTTGTGGCCTTCTGCTTCCGCTTTCTTCGCAAATGCCAGGTACTTGCGGTTGGCCTGGGATTCTCCGGCAAACGCTTCCTGCAAGTTCTTTTCGGTCTCGCTCATTTCCCTCGTCCTCTCCTTTCATAATTGTGTGATCGTCTCTTGGAGGGCCGATTTCCCCGGCACTCGGCGGCCGTAACTTGCGTCCGGCCCGTGCCGCGGAACCTCCATCAAATATCCGTCACTATACAAAGGACACGATATCATACCACGTTCAACTTCCGCAGAAAACATGTAGTTGGCCGTATCCCTCTGTCGCAGGTGCAGGCAGAAATATGCGAACCGTGCTTCGAGTCGGGTTGGGGGCGGGAACCTCGCAAGTCCTTCCGAACTTCTCTTTGCAGACCGGTCACATGATGAGGTATCGTACGCGGGGGAACTTGAAGGCGCGGCATGCCGCGCCTTCGGTCGCCCTCCCCCGACAGCTGCAGTCAAAGCGGAAGAATTGCCTATCCCTTGATGATCCTGGGCAGCATCATCTGATGGTGTGGACAGATTGAATCCGGATTCTGGTACACGCACCCTGCGAACGCTTTCATGTAGGTGCGCAATTGAGGAAATGCAACGACTTCGTCGAGGAAACCTCGTTTCGCACAGTAGATGGGACGGGACTGATCGTAGTACTGTTTGGCCAGTGCGTTCATCTTGTCGATGACGGGCTGCAAAGGACGGTCCGCATCCTTCTCTTTGACGAGGCGTCTGGCAAAGGACGCCGCGGCCGCGGTTTCCCCGTGCATGACGTAGATCTCCGAACTCGGCGTTCCCAGACTGAAGGCGCAGTGATTGTTGGCCGTAGGACCTCCCATGATATAGTGCGCGGCCGCGGTTCCTTTGCGCAGCACGACCAGCATCATGGGTACATTGGTTTGCTCGATGGAATAAATGAGCGATTGCCCCAATCCCAGGAGCTCCGCCTTCTCCGCTATGTCTCCCACGTCTATGCCTGAGGTGTCCTGAAACCAGACGATCGGTACCCTGTCTCTCCCGCACAAGGTAACGAATTCGTTCATTTTTATCAAACCCTGGCGATAGAGCTTTCCTCCAATTCCCGGATACGGGGCATATTCCGGGTAGCCCGCGCCCAGGAAGCCTTGTTTGTTACCGATGATCCCCACAAGAAAACCGTCGATCTTGACCAGACCCGTGTACGCCTCAGGACCGTACTTGGGCTTGAACTCCATGTGCTCACTGTTATCCGCCAGGCGCGACAGCACCTGATCGAAGCCGTAGACCATCTTCTGGTTCATGGGGACAATCCGGTTCAAGTCTTCGGGATCGAAGCGGGGTTCCGCAGGTTCGGCCACTCTGAAAAACTTGGGATTGTACGCCGGGATGTACGTCATGTACTCCTTGATGGCGTCCAGCACCGACTCTTCGGTCTCGAACACGGCCCTGAAAAAACCCGTTTCATCATAGTGTATGCGTACACTCCCCGGAGGAACTTCCTTGAAGTGCCGGGTGGCCTCAATAAGCTGCTCGGCCCCGTCTTCATCAAAATACCCTTTGGGCGACATTCCGCTGACGATTCCGCCGCCGCCCACCGCGATGTTGCAGTCCTTGTGCGCCAGCAAAATCGTGGGGCTGATGCCGTGATACCCTCCGCCGGCCGGGTTGGTCCCGTATACGGCAGCCAGGACGGGAATTCCCAGCTTCACGAGCTCCGCGTGCCGGAAGAAGGTCGTTCCACCGCCCCTTCTGTCGGGATAGACTTCCTGTTGCTCCGTGAGCTTGACTCCGGAACAATTGACGAGCCATACCAGTGGAACTCGGAGCCGTTTGGCCAGGTCGGTTGCTCTCAGAACGTTTTCGGCCTGCCCCGGTACCCACGCTCCTGCCATGACTTTGTTGTCGAAGCCGACCACGACCGCCCATCGGCCGCCGATCTTGGCCATCCCGTCGACGACGCTGGTCGTGCCTTCCTCGTTGTCGTTGGGGTTAAAAATCGAGTGGAGCGGCGTCCAGGTGCCGGGGTCCAAGAGGTAGTCCAAACGCTGCCATACGGTCAGCTGCCCCCTCTGGTTGATCTTCTCCGTGGGGAGACCGGCCGCCTTGACCTTCTCCACACTTTCTTCAATTTCTTTCATTACGGCCATGACCTGGGCCACATTCTCTTCCGTATCCTTCATCTTGGATTCAGGCAGCGGCTTCCCAATCTCGGCCATTTTCTCAAAATACGGTCTCATCCACTTCCCTCCGTACCGGTCGGTTCATACGTTCACATCAAGGTACGACAGAATAGCAAGACAGCGCGGCCTTTTCAACCATGACGGCCTTTTGATGGGACAAATTCGGAGGAAAAGCGTGCAGAATTATAGGCATGGATTCACCATTGTGAACGTCACGCCTTGTGCGGGCAGGAAGTGACGGGCAACCCCGCGGTGCGCGGGACGGCCCATCACTGCTACGGCATGAGATATCGGACTATACCGTGTTAGAATCTTTGACCGTCGTCTTCATCGTGCCGATGGGTTTCTTCTCTCAGCTCATCGGGAGAGAAGTCTATTTTTCTTGGCGGGATGCTCCTCAACGCGGGAAACAATCCTTTGAAGCCCGGCGAATGTCTCTCCATTCGGTCCGGCGGATGGTGGGACCAGTACGGGGTGGAGTCTTCTTCTTCTATGAGCACGGTGAGAAGCAGCGCAGGATACCGATAGCGGGGATTGTTTCCGAGGAAGGTCAACGTCTCTCTCCCCTTTAGATACTCGCCTCGGCGTCTGTTGATCTCACCGAGCATGTAGATGGTCATGCCGGGATCGCCTTTGGTCAAACCGCGACGCAAGGAGTCCTCGAGGTACGCGTCGGCGAGCGTCAGCAGTTCCGTCTCCGTTTCCAGACTCCCCAATTCTCTCGCAACCCATGATCCTTTCAAGCTCAGTATCCCGAGATCTCTGGGATTCAGCCGTTTCGTGTCGAGGATGGATATGAGAGCGACCCAACTCCTCGCCGCACGGTCCTCTCCACGTTTGTCACGAAAGACGTTCATGTAGTCCTCGGAGCGGACCAACTCTTTTACGTGGCCCGGTATACTTCCATTGATGTCCTGGATCCTGGACGTGTAAAGGCATTCCGGGCAGGACACTACATCCGAGGAGATGTTGCAGTCACGAGGAACAAGGCGAAAATCCAAACCATACCCGTAGACCGTGGCGTCACGACCTACGTTTCTGCGCGAATGAGAAAAATGATTGTGACAAAGGGGGCAAGCTACCACCTGTGTTGAATTGTTCACACAATCCTCCTTAAGACTCTCTCAAACGAATTGTACCTCCCCGCGAATCCAGCGACGGAGACAGCATATCACAAACGACGGCTTTTGGCCACGCTTTTCTTGCGAAGACACTTTTTCTCTTCCCAAAAACAGGCTAAAATGATTAATCTTAACAGGAAGCACCCGATGAAAAAGCAACACGTCCACTCCATTGATTACGAAGCCGAGCTCAACCCCTCGCAGGCCGAGGCGGTCACGGCACCCGGCGGCCCTATCCTGGTCATAGCCGGAGCCGGTTCCGGAAAGACCCGCACCGTGGTTTACCGGGTTGCCTGGCTCATCGAACAGGGAATAGACCCCGCGTCCATACTGCTGCTGACCTTCACGAGGAAAGCCGCGGAGGAAATGCTCTCGAGAGCGGCTGCGCTCCTCGATTCCCGCGCGTCACGCGTTGCCGGGGGAACCTTCCATTCCATAGGCAACCTGTTGCTGCGGAGATACGCTCCTCTGTTGGGTTACGACTCCTCATTCTCCATCATGGATCAGGCCGACACTCACGAAGTCGTCGATTTGGCCAGGAAGAACCTTTCTCCCCAGCCTCTGGATCTCAAGCGCTTCCCCAAGACCCGAACCATTGCCGAAGTCCTGAGCCGTTCCGTCGGCGGCGGGGGTACCGTGGCCGAGATACTCTCAGTCCGGTACCCCCACCTCGCGGAACATGCCGCGGATGTGGAGCGAGTCCGTGTCCTGTACGAAGAGCATAAGAAAACCAACAACCTCATGGACTACGACGACCTGCTGGTGAACACCATCCGTTTGTTGGAGGAACACGAGCACGTGCGCGAAGAAGTCTCAAACCGGTGGCAATACGTTCTGGTGGACGAATACCAGGACACCAACCGGCTCCAGGCGCGTATCGTGCGGTTGCTGGCATCGACGCACGATAATGTGATGGTGGTCGGAGACGATTCTCAGAGCATCTACTCCTTCAGGGGCGCGGACTTCACCAACATCATGGAGTTTCCCAACCTCTTTGCCGGTGCGAAGATCGTGAAGCTCGAAGAGAACTACCGCAGCACGGATCAGATCTTGAAGGTTACCAACAGCATCATCCGTCGCGCGTCCGTGGGGTATCCCAAGAAGCTGTTTACCCGGAAGGAAGACGGCCCGAAGCCCATGGCGGCCAGACCCATGACGGAGAGAGACCAGAGCCGATTCGTGATTCAGTGCGTCAAGGAACTCAACGGGCACGGCATCCCGCTCAGGGATATCGCGGTGCTCTTTCGAGCGGGATTTCATTCGTTCGATCTTGAAGGCGAACTCGCACGCAACGGAATCCCCTACGTCAAGTACGGCGGGATGAAGTTCCTGGAAAGCCTCCACATTAAGGACGTCCTCGCCCACTTGAAGGTCATCAACAATTACAAGGACCGACTGAGCTGGTCCCGGATTCTGAGGTTGCTCCCGGGCATTGGAGCAAAAACCGCGATGAGTCTGGCGACCCAAATCGCGACCAACGGCGTTCCCGACGACACGTCGCATCTCGCGCCGCCCGGTCGAAAATACGCCGGCGACGTTCGGAAGCTGCTCTCGCTGATTCACGGGTTGAGAGACAACCAGGGACCCATCGCGGACAAAGTGGCAATGATCAACGAGTATTACGCTCCTTTTCTCAAGGAAAAGTTCGACAACTATCCCAAACGGATGCGCGATTTGGAGCAGCTGGCGAACCTTACGGTCACTTACCGGAGTCTGAATCGCTTTCTCAACGACATGGCGCTGGAACCGCCCGACGATGACGGACCAAGATCGGAAAGTCCTCATGACTCGCTGGTGCTCTCCACAATTCATTCCTCAAAGGGGCTGGAGTGGCACACCGTGATTCTTCTGTGGGCCACGGAGGGACGCATCCCGTCCCCCAGAGCGGAAGACTCGGTCGAGGACATCGAAGAGGAGCGACGGCTCGTCTATGTGGCCACAACTCGGGCAATGCACAACTTGGTAGTTCTCGCCCCAAGGACTTTTTTTGACAGGAGAATCGGTCAGGTTTCCACGAACGTGTCACGGTTCTTCGAGGAGGTTCCGCGGGATTTCTTTCGCGTTCCACCCGGGACGTAGGGTCACGAAAAGCCTTGACATACTCATTGCATGTCAATAAGCTGTACGTGTCGGCCGAAGCGGAGAGATGACCGAGCGGCTGAAGGTGCTCGCCTGCTAAGCGAGTGTAGGGTGTTGAGCCTTACCGAGGGTTCGAATCCCTCTCTCTCCGCCATCCTTTTAGGCTCATCCTTCATGACCCGTACCGGAAGAACTCACGGCCCCGCATACCGGCTGCGAACGGTCCTGCATCCTCTGTGACCGATACATCCTCCACCCTGGAGCGACCCCGACGGAAATCACCTCACGGCAAACCCAAAGCATCGAAGCGAAAGCGTAGCGAACCCATTTCCGGGACCTTTCCGGATACACTGCGCTCCCCCTCCCCGGATGATACTCGACTTGTCTTATGAAGCCGCACTCTTAATGAAGGAGATACTTGTTAAGGGAATGGTATAGAGATTCTCGCCCGATTCTACGCCGATGAGACCGTTCTCGTTCCAGATGAGAACCCCGTTTATGGTGGTCTCGGAACCTACGAGGGAGATCTCAACTTCGGTTCGGGATGACGACAATTGTTCCAGAACACTGCTGGACGCGGCCACGGCCGTGGGACGGCGCCGGCCGGCGGTGGAAGCCCCCGCGGGATATGAGGGTTCGACGAACGTCGATTCCCGTGACGCACCCTGCGAGACAACCGGCGTGTCTCCGGCAGTCGTCGGAACATCGGCTACCATACTGCCGGTCATGGAAATGTCATCGATGAGTTCGTCAATAATTGTTTCATCCAGTACCAATGAATCGTCGACGTTCTGAGCGGAAACGGCACCCGAAACGGGTACGTCGTCGGCGTCGTCGGTGAACGTAGGCGCCTCCTGAGGAACCTGTCTATGCAACGCCGGGGCCGCGGCCGCCACACGGGGAGGAGGAGCCACGATTCGCTGTCCGAGATTCTCGAAATCCTGAAGGCTGTAACGGAAGTTCGGGTTGATGAATTTCACGTCGCAATTCACCGGTTTTCCCGGAATCTTCGTGTTGACGGTTTCCGGGAGCCGTAATACGGTTTCCAGGCCGGGATCCGTGTCGCATTGGAGATGCTCGTTGATGTTCCCGAGAAGCTTCTCGATCCTCTCCGGGTCCGTCACCTCGGTCACTTCCTTCAAGAGCCAGTACAAATGTGCGCCCCTGCCCGACTCGACGATTATGGACGGCGCTCTCGGAAAACTCCTGATGGCTTTAGCCGCTTGCTGCGGGCCTTCGAAGAAAATCTTCTTGTCCTCATGTCCCTCGGAGCCGATGTCCAAATCCGCCCACAATGCGAGCACATAGTGGACATGTTCCTTCTCCGCCTTCATTCGCTCGCGCGGACAGATTCCAAAATAGACGTCGCGTTCTTCCCCATAGTGTTCCTTGGCCAGGATCTCTATATTGGGGAAATACCGGGTACTCATCTTCGGGTCCCCGCGTTTGAAGCTCTTGACTAAAATGAACCCCCTGTGTTCCTTGTAGTATTGGGCAAAGATGGCATCGAGAAAATCTTTGCGCGTGAACTTTGCGATCATCGGTTAACCCTGCCGGAATTGATGGGGGAAGGATCTTATGCACGTATTCTATTATTGGTCGTCCCGAATGTCAATGACAGGTCGAATTAACGAGTATTTATGCGTCCTCATTGACGGACCCCGGTCTGCTCGAACTCATCCGGCAGGAGGGTTCCCCTTTTTCTCTTTTGTGCTCTTCCGAGCTTTGCGAGCGACCTTTTCCTTTGCTCTGGCCAAGTTCTCTCGGATGACCTTGTGGTCGGGATACAGCTGCGCCGCTTTGGTCAGGTAATCCAGTTCTCGTTCATCCTCGCCTTTGTTTCCGAGACTCACTGCGTAGTCATTGTAGGCCAGTGCGAGATCCGACTTGATCTCCGTGTTGGAAGCGTCGTGCTGAAGAGCCGTCCTGAGCAACTTGATTTCCGCCGAGTGATTCCCCTGCTCTCCCTGCTTCAAGGCCTCGTTGTGGTACAGGGCGGCAAGATTCTTCTTCACTACGGTGTTGTTGGGATCCAGTTTTTCAGCCTCCTTCAGCATCTTGATCGCCTTGTCCGTGGAACCGTTCCTCGCCTCTTTTACGGCTTCTCGTGCCAACAGATTGCACAAGTTTCCAATGGTGGCACTGTTCTTGGGATCAAGCTTGAGAGACTCCTTCAACCCGGCAATGCGTTCCGCTGTCTCCATGAGACCGTTCTCCGAGACGGCCAGATTATTATATGCCGCGGCAAGGTTCTTCTTGGTGATCCGATCGTGGGGGATGATTTTCAGGGATTCCTGCAACAGCGCAATCTGGGCCTTCACGTCTCCCTGCTTGCCCTTCACCACGGCAAGGTCGGAAAGCGCTCCAGCCATTCGCTCCTTGATCATCTTATCCTTTGGGGACAGTTGTACGGCTTTTTTCAGGAGTTCCACCTCTTCGGCGACTGCACCGGACTTGCCCTTCTTAATGGCCAGATTGTAGTATGCCGTGGCAAGGTTCGCCCGTATCTCTTGGTTGTTGGGATCGAGCCCGGACGCTTCCTCCACATGGGCCGCCTCGTTCTCAAAGTCGCCCCTCTTGCCTTGGGCCACTCCCAGGTTGTTCAATTGAGCGGCCAGAGCCTTCCGGGCCTGAGCGTTTTCGGGATCGACATCCATCACCTTGCGGAGAACCGCGACCTTGTCCGTGATACTCATCTTGTCGGGCGGCAACGACGAGGCACGTTGGGCCGCCAGCACGAAATTCGACCGTATGTCTCCGTCTTCGGGAGCAAGTTCGATCGCTTTTGCAAGGGCGTCAACTCCTTCCTTCACCCTTCCTTCACCCGCGCTCTTCAGACCGAAGTTGTTGTACGCCACGGCGAGAACCTGTCTGTACTTGGCATTGTCCGGTTCGAGTTGGACGGCTCTTTCCAGTGACTTGATCGCCTCCGACAGCTTGTCCTGGGACAGAAGGTGGCTTCCGGTGAAGAATTCGGATTCCGCGTTCGCTCCGTTGCCCGTATCTTTGGCCTGTATGCTCGCCGCAAAGGCAAACGAGAGCAGGACGATCCATGCAATGTTGAAGATCGGATTGACGTGACTGATTCGTAACACCATCGGTTGTTTCTCTCTTCCTGCCGATTTTCGAGCACAACTTCCAGAGCCGTGTGCAACAGCAGGCTCATAGGCATAGACATATCATGAGCCGCGAAGTGGGTCAATGTCAAGATGGTCGCTTCAACTGATAATTCAATAAACTAGTCGCCTTTCGAAATACCCGGTTGAAGCACCTTCTGATAACCGCCTACAAAAATAATCTTTTTTCGATTAGGTACTACGCACTGTCGTGCGGGACGCAACGAAGATCGAGTCCGAACGACTTGACAAACAGCGAATAATCGGTAGAAGGAAGTTTTTGAATATTCGGACGCAAGGAGGATGGCCGATGATTGAAGTTGAAGGCCTCACCAAGTACTACGGAAATTTCCCGGCCGTACGTGATGTTACTTTCCGTGTGGAATCCGGCGAAATCGTTGGCTTCCTCGGTCCCAACGGAGCCGGAAAGACAACGACGATGAGGATCCTCACATGTTTTTCCCCCGCGACGTCGGGTACGGCGCGTATCCTTGGAATGGATGTTCGTCATGAATCGCTTAAGATCCGCGAGAAGGTAGGATACCTGCCTGAAAACGTCCCTCTTTACGACTGGATGCGGGTGGGTAAATACCTCGACTTCGTGGCGCGGGCCAAGCGCATTCCTTCGGACAAGCGCAAGACCGAAATCGACCGAGTGGCCAAATCCGCGGGAGTAGACCAGGTGATGGGCAGAATCGTTCGATCTCTCTCAAAAGGATATCGACAGCGAGTGGGACTGGCCCAGGCGCTCATAGGAGATCCCCCTATTCTAATCCTGGACGAACCTACCATCGGACTGGACCCGAAACAGATACGCGAGATACGCGACCTTATTAAAGGATTCTCCAGGGATCGAACCGTGATCCTTTCCACCCACATTCTGCCCGAAGTCAGCCAGGTGTGCAGCCGTGTCGTGATCATCAACAAAGGCTCCATCGTGGCCGAAGACACCCCGGACAATCTCATCGGCGGGCACGGCGGGGCACGCAAGGCCCGCGTGACGGTGAAGGCCCCGGAATCGGATCTCCTGCAGCTCCTCTCATCTGTTCGGGGCGTATCGTCCGTCGAATCTCAAGGGGCAACGAACTCCACGGAAACATCGGTAATCGTTGAAACGCTGCCCGAAACTGACGTTCGGCCGGAACTGGCCCGAGCCGTCATTGAGAAGGGATGGGACCTCATGGAACTGAGACCGCTCCAAGTAAGCTTGGAGGATGTCTTCATCGATCTCGTAACCGAAGAGAGTCAAGCCTTCGGAGCAAATGCCGCAGAGGCACCCGCGGAGGTGGCCTAATGAAAGGATGGTACCCGGTATTTTGCAAAGAGACCGCCAACTTTTTCGTGTCGCCGATCGCCTACGCGGTGATAGCCGTATTTCTCCTCATTTCGGGCTTCTTTTTCTGGGCCAACATGTCCTGGTTGAGTTTGGTGAGCCTGCAGGCCGCGAGCAACCCCGCGTTTGCGGGACGCATCAACATTACGGACTTCGTGGTGCGGCCGTTGATCCAGAATATGAGCATTATTCTTCTTTTCGTGATCCCGTTGCTCAGCATGCGGCTGTTCTCCGAAGAGAAGAGGTCCGGCTCCATCGAACTTCTCCTTACGTACCCGATTACCGATTCCGGAGTATTGGCGGGTAAGTTCCTCGCAGCAATGGTCGTGGTCGTGGTGATGCTCGCAGGAACCTTGTCGTATCCCATTCTCATGTTCGCGCTCAGCGACCCGGATCCGGGCCAGATCCTGACCGGATATCTCGGCATGCTTCTCATGGGCATGTCGTTCATGGCCCTCGGGATGTTCATCTCTTCGTTGACGGAAAACCAGATTGTCGCGGCCGCGGTCTCATTCGCAATCGCCCTCCTGTTCTGGGTGATGAGTTGGACGTCAACCCTGGCGGGAGACACTCTTGGATCCGTCATCCGCCAGTTAACCGTACTGGAGCATCTGGATTCGTTCAACAAAGGGGTCTTGTCATTATCCGACATTTCCTTCTTTGTCCTATTCACCGCATTCTGTCTGTTCCTCACGCTCCGGACTTTGGAAACCTACAGGTGGAGGGGGTAACGAATGAAGGAAAAGAATTTCCAGAGGAAGCTGCTTCTCGGCGGCGGAACCGCGGCCGGGATCGTCATATTTCTCGGTATCGTCGTCGCCGTGCAATACATCACCGTGAAGAATCCCAAGAGATGGGACCTGACGAGCATTGGCGAGCACACTCTGGCTCCCCAGAGCAAGAAAATCCTGCAGACCCTGAAGGAGAAAAAGAAACCGGTCCACGTCCTGGCATTCTACGAAACGCAGGACGACGCCCAACGACAAGCGGCTCGAGACCTGTTTGACCAGTACCGAGACGTCGACTCGGACTTCACTTACTCGTTTATCGATCCGGATATGGACCGGGCCGCTGCGCACAAGCACAAAGTCGACTCCTACCCGACCCTCGTGCTCAAGGCCGGCGAGCGAGAGGAGAGGATCGAAAAGGCCACCGAAGAAGAACTTACCAATGCGCTCGCGCGACTCCTTCGAACCGACGTCAAAAAAGTCTACTTCCTCAAAGGTCACGGAGAACTGTCCCCGAACGACACCGATCCCGACGGGTTGAGTATCGCCGGGGAACAGATTGGGAAGCAGAACTACACGGTGGAGGAGCTGCTCTTGTTGCAGTCGAGCGCGGTTCCGCCCGACGCCACGATCCTTATCGTTGCCGGACCCAAAGCCGACCTGCTCGAGCAGGAACTTGAGGCCATTGCCGAACATCTGAAAAGGGGCGGAGCCCTCATGGTGCTGCTGAATCCTTTTCATACTCCCAAGTTCGCTGAATTCCTGAAGACCTACGGGGTGGATGCGGGAAACGACATCGTCGTGGATCGCATGAGCCGCGCTCTCGGCGGAGACTACCTCATCCCGGTCATCACGCAGTACAACGAGTCTCCCATAACAAAGGACTTCAAGCTCGCCTCCTTCTTCCCCGAGACCCGGTCCATACGTGTGCCCAAGGAACCCGTACCAAGCGTGACCGCCAAAGAGATTGCTCTGACGAGCGAGGTTTCCTGGACCATCAGTAAGTCTCAGCTCGACTCGGGAGACGCCAATTTCGACCCTAAAACCGGAACAAAGGGCCCGGTTCCCGTGATGGCGGTATCCACGTACACCAATTATGAGTCCCTGAACAAGATCCACGAGCAACAAGAAAGCACCGAGGGAGAGGATTCCGGAAAGAAGGAAGCCGAAACGGGCGATTCCTCCGACAAGAAAACCTCGGAAACGAGTTCCGAGATGACCGGCCCAATTAAGGCCCGCATCGCTGCGTTCGGAAGCTCTCACTTCGCTTCCAACAAGTTCTACAACTTGTCCGGTAACAGAGATCTGTTTCTCAACACGGTCTCCTGGTTGGCTGCGGACGAAAACCTGATTGCCATTCGTCCCAAATCCCGATCCGGAGAACCCCTGGTGCTCACCGGAAAGCAATCCTGGGCGGTCGTGCTGATCCCCGTGGTGTTCCTGCCGCTCGCGTGGATCGTCGCGGGATTGTTCGTCTATGTGTACCGCAAGCGAACCGCGGCCGCATAGCGAACTCGTCGAGAAACACGGTATCCACCGAGCACCCTTTCACGATTGGAGAGTTCCCATGAACCCTGGCAAGGTGTTGATATATCTAGGTGTATTTGTGGCGCTCGCTGCCTATGTCTACTTCGTCGAGATTCGACACAAGCAAGAGTTGGAGGCACGAAAGGCCGAAGCCGAGAAGATCGTCAAGCTCGACCGGGAAAAGATATCGCAAGTAAGTCTGAAATCTGCGGATCACGGAAGGATCGGTCTTGAACAAAGCGCAGGTACGTGGGTGATGACCCGACCGGTCGCGGTGAAGGCCGATTCATCGTCGGTCCGATCGCTCCTCAATACCATTTCGGATGCTCAGTATGAAAAGATCCTCAAGGAAGAAGACGTGAAATGGGATGAATACGGTCTGGACAAACCTCTGCTCACCGTATCGGTTACAACGAGGGACGAGACGTACAATTTGTTCTTCGGTGCGCTCAACCCGGCCAAGACGTCCTATTATCTGCGGGCAAAGGGCGACCCAAGACTCTTTCTCGTCGCCGACACGCTCAAGAATGCGCTCGACAAGTCCGTGTACGACCTTCGGGACAAGACGGTCTTTGGGCTGGCACCCGATGACGTGGATCGAGTCTTGATCGTCAAAGAGGGTACGCAGACCGAACTGAAGAAGGAGACTCCGGACAAATGGATTATGGTGAAACCCGATCGAATGAGAGTAAAAGCCTCGGAGATCAAGCGTGACCTGGTCAACCTGACGAACCTCCAGGCAAGAGATATTATTGACGAGCCCAAAAAAGACGGCGACCCGTACGGCCTGGAGAATGCAACGGAACGAGTCGAGCTCACAGGGGTGAAACGCTCGCAGACGCTTATCGTCGGCAAGGCCAAGGAAGGTGAAGACAAGGAAGCCCGCTCCGCTCCCGACCGCTACGCGAGGATCGAGGGGATGGATACGGTCTATCTGATCGACGGGCGTACTTTGGCCAACCTGAAGACCGATCCTAAGGATTTACAGGACAAGTTTGTCCTCGACTTCAAGCCGGACCGGATCGACAAGCTCGAGGTGGAATTGGAGGGGAAGCAATGGTCGGCCGTCCGGTCCGAGAACGGCACGTGGACGTTGGAAAAACCTCAGAAGAGAGAAGACGTGGACTCGTGGCCCTTTATGGGACTTCTCTGGAGTCTCAAGAACCTTGAATGGAAGGACATGACCAAACCGGCACCGAGCGACCTTGCCGCGGTGCACCTGGATAAACCGCGTCTGGTCGTCTCACTGTGGAACAAGGACGACAAAGAGCCCATGACGTTCAAGGCGGGCTGGAAGAATCTTCCCGCCCGGAAGACGGACTCAGGCACCGAGAAAGACCCTGCCGGCCCCTCCGCCTCCGATGCCACGGACGAGAAGGAGCCTCAAGAGGCTGCGAAGGAAGATACCGAGGGCGAATCTCGCGACACGGCACCAATCCCGGAAGATATCTCCGTCATGGTGCATCCTCTTGATGAGAAGGACGCGCTGTTCACCATAGACGGCAAGTTTGTCGACCGGTTTCGCGAGGATCTGAAGCTTTTGAGCGAGGAGAAGGACTCACGAGGCCGCTGAGCGGTAGCCCGCGGCGTGCGTACCAGTAACCTCGCAAGGCGTGATTGAAGGTAGGAGGGACATCCCTCCTACCGGGTGCGCAAACGCACCATGACCGCGGTCAGTGCAGCCGGAGTGATACCCGGAATACGTGACACCTGGCCGAGAGATCGGGGCCGGAGGAGTGTGAGCCTCTCCCTTATTTCCCGTGAAAGCCCTTGGATTGAATGGAAATCCAGATCCTCGGGTATGGAGATCTTCTCCATCCGCCTGAATTGACCGGCTTCACGCGTTTGTCGCTCAATGTACCCCTCGTACTTCAGATGGATCTCCAACTTGGCGACCGTGTCACGGTCCAGATCACGGTCAAGGATCCCCAGGGCAATCAGATCCTCTGCTCGTACTTCAGGGCGTTTGAGAAGCCGTGCCGCGGAAACGGCTTCCCGGAGTTCAGTTGCGCCGCGTGAGCGAATCAGGTCGTTGACGAGATCGGGCCGGACGGAGATTGCCTCGGCGTGTGCAATCTGGCGCTTCAGCAGTTCAATCCTCTCCTCCAGGTCACGCAGGCTGTTTTCGGAAATGAGGCCCAAAGAACAGCCTTTCCTCAGGAGACGCTCGGGAGCATTGTCCTCCCGCAGGAGCAGCCGATACTCGGCACGCGAGGTAAACATGCGGTACGGTTCGGATACCCCTCGGGTCACCAGGTCGTCCACCATTACCCCCATGTACGCCTCCGACCTGTCAAGAACCAACGGCTCCTTGCCCATCACCGAATGCGCCGCGTTGATGCCGGCCCAGAGCCCCTGCGCCGCGGCCTCTTCGTACCCGGAGGTGCCGTTGATCTGTCCGGCCAAATACAGGCCCGAGATCGCCTTGGTCTCAAGAGTGTGCTTGAGCCCGGTAGGATCGATATAGTCGTACTCTATTGCATACGCAGGTCGAACAATCTCGGCCTCTTCGAGGCCGGGGACGGATCGGACCAGTTCGTGCTGAAGGTCCGCCGGCAGAGAATTGCCGAGTCCTTTGAGATAGAGTTCCGTCGTGTGGAGCCCTTCGGGTTCGGCCACCACCGCGTGTCGTTCCCTGTCCGGAAAGCGGGCGACCTTGTCTTCCAGTGAGGGGCAATACCGGGCGGGCGTGCCCTTGATCGCGCCGGAATAGAGAGGGGACTTCGTGAGGTTGCATCGAATGATGTGGTGCGTACGAGGCGAGGTATAGGTTCGGAAGCAAGAGCGCATTGGACGTGAGATCGACTGCGACCGGAGAGAGAACGGCCTGATGAACGGGCTCCCGGGATCTTCGGTCATTGCGTCCGTGTTCACCGTGGCCCCTTTCACACGTGGCGGAGTCCCCGTCTTGAAGCGTCCCCAGGAGAGTCCGAGTCGTTTGAGTTGAGATGCCAGAGCGGTGGACGCGAACTCCCCTGAACGACCCGCGGCATAGGAAACGGCTCCCACGTGAATCGTCCCATCGAGGAACGTCCCCGTTGCCAGTACGACGGCACGGGCAATCACTTCGTACCCGCTCCGCTCCCTCACTCCCGCACACGCGCCCTTCCTGATGATGAGCCCGTCGATCATTTCCTGTCGAACCAGAATTCCGGGCTCGTTCTCGACTGCGGCTCGCATGGCCCACGAATATTCCGTTCTGTCGCACTGCATTCTGGAGCCCTGGACGGCCGGACCTTTGCTCGTTCCCAGAAGCTTGTACTGTATGCACGACGCGTCCGCAGCTCGCCCCATCTCCCCACCAAGCGCGTCTATCTCTTTCACAAGGTGGCCCTTGCCCAATCCTCCGATGGAGGGGTTACACGGCATGAGTCCGATGGTGTCGACGCTCAGCGTGTACAACCACACGGACAGCCCCATGCGTGCCGGAGCCAGTGCGGCTTCACAACCGGCATGGCCGGCCCCAACCACTACGATGTCTATATCGTGCACGCTCATGAATCTCTACGGGTACCTGCTTCGGCGCAATACCCACGCACTCGATGCCCAGGGCGTTGGACCCGCGGCAAAGCCGGAACTCCGCCTCATTGCACGCACCACTGTGCGACACACATACGGGCGTCGAGGCATTCCTGGAAATGTCGACCGTCTCGGGTTGCCGGCTTCGGCAACAGGAGCTATAATATGCCCTGACGAACAAAGATGCAATCTCTCGCCCACGGAGTGAGTCGTTGTGAAACTCGTGGACCACATCTCAATGTGCTGGAATCTGGTTCTTCGGAACCGGCGGCGATACAAGGCGGTGATCGCCGCGATCGCCTTCGGCACCGCGGGGTTCATCATCGTGCGCACCATGGGAAGTTCCGTTGAAGGGAGCCTCGGAGAGCACCTTGAACTTCTGGGTGAAGCCACGGTGATGCGGGTACACTGGGATGCGTACCATGACAACTTTCATCCCGGGAAGTACGACATGCGGGACGTGAACCGGATCAGGAGAATCCCCGACGTCATGGCGGTGGCCCCGGTCGTTTCACTGCCCCATATCAAAGCGTACGTGGGGACCACCGAGTGGGCTCCAAGCATAACCGGGGTAGACCAATCCTACTGGAGGACCCAGACCCCCTATCTTCTGCACGGCCGCCTCATCGGTCCGTCCGACGTGGTGGGACGCAAGAGAGTCTGCGTCCTGGGTCAGGACGTAATCAAGTACCTCTTCGACGAGCCGGATCCAGTCGGTAGAAAGCTTCGCGTCGGTGAAATCACCTTCACCGTCATCGGCGTTCTCGGAGGCATCCAGCATACGGAAATTCGCCGTTCTGTCTTTGTTCCCATCACGACCGGCCAGGACCTTTTCGGGGGACTGTACTGGATAAGGGAAATGTACGTGCGGGCCGCCAACTGGGACCGGGTGGAAACCGTCCGTCAAGACGTGCTCGAGACCCTGAAGGCATACCACAAAGGCTATGAGCAGGGGATCCGAGTCGAATACTACCCCAGCAGAATCAAGACCGTTACGACCACCGTATATATTGTCAAATTATTTATTTACGCATCCATAGCAGTGACCTTTCTCCTCGGAAAGGTCGGCCTCACGAGCGTCATGCTGGCCGCAGTCCAAGACAGGACGAGGGAAATCGGACTTCGTAAGGCGCTCGGCGCCAGAGAAGAGGTCATCATGGCCCAGTTTCTCACGGAATCGGTTTTCATCAGTCTCCTCTCCGGCTTTCTGGGCGTGGCTGTGGGGCTCGCCTCGGTTCAGCTTCTCAAGGGGCCCCTCGGGGTGGACGTGTCCGCGTACGCCATGTCCTCGAGCGTCGCCCTCGACCTGGCATTCACCATCACCATCGGCGTCGTGAGCGGCATGTATCCCTCGCTCAAGGCAAGCCGACTGGATCCGGTCACGGCCATGAGGTTCGAGTAACCTCGGTGACCGGTCGTAGCCGGTGAAGCCGACGAGGATCCGCGCCCCCCGGCAAAAGGATGCGGACGCGGTGACGAAGGGGTTCTTGTGTGCACGTCGGGCCGCGGCAAATGTTAATAATTCAGTTTAAAATGTTGCGTCAACTTCGCTAATTTAATGTTAGTTTACATGTGACGTCCGATCTCTTGACAAGCGCACGGTGCCATCGTCAACCTCACAAATCACCTCATTGAGTAGGCATATCCTGCCAAATGCATTGACATTCGATTGACTCATCGTGCACTACGTGATACCATCACTTTCATTATTTTAATCATTCACATGATTTGATTTGTTGTTCTTCTTTATGGGAGTGTTGGTATGGGTGCGCGTGGTATCGTTCCGGTCTTGGCCTTCGTCATATTCACAATCGTCGGCGATCATGCGTCAATTCCCGCGCAGTACGCTGCGGAAGTGAATACCGTTCCTCTCAGGGTGCCCGTATATCGGCCTTCGTCCGCTTCACCTGAAACGGGATATTCACATCCCACGCGGGGCGTTGGTTCCGCGGGTCGATATCACGTCTCTCCCCAGTTCAACAGTCCGCCGCCCGTTCCCAGGCCCTCACGCGGGGCGGACGAGTCGGCTTCCAACGGACCGCTTTCCGCCCTCTACTCACTTGTCACCTTCCCTTTCAGAGTCGTGGGCGGGTCGGTCTCAAAGGATACCGGTCGGCTGCCGCCCATCCGTCCTCCGCTGGTATGTGCTCCGATGAAACCTCCGTCTTACGGAGGATCCGCGGAGGTTGCTCCGGCAGCGGGCCGCGGTCGTTACGGACCTTCCGGGCCGGCACCGGGCTATTCTCCGCTACACCGATAATCCGGAAATTGGGTCTATGCGATCCGGCCCCGGGGCGCTCGATTCGAGCGCCCTTTTTTTTTCGGGAACACGGGATGCGGACTTGAAGACGTCGGGTTTTCGGTTCAGAGGATGACGATTCTCTTGATGATGGACACCGCGGATTCGGGGTCGTCGACGACCTGAAAGAGTTCCAGATCGTCCGGTGCGATCATGCCGTTTGCAAGCACGGTCTTTTTAATCCAGGATATCAGGTCCTTCCAATATGACTTGCCGATGAGAATCACAGGAAAGGGCTTGATCCGGTGGGTTTGAATGAGAGTCAGTGATTCGAAGAGTTCGTCCATAGTGCCGAACCCACCCGGAAGAATGATATAGGCCACGGCATATTTGACGAACATGACCTTACGGATGAAAAAATACCTGAAATCGAGTCTCAGATTGACGTACGGATTGGCCTTTTGCTCCTTGGGAAGTTCAATGCACAACCCGATGGATTTCCCGCCGGCCTCGTGGGCGCCGCGATTCGCGGCTTCCATGGCTCCGGGTCCTCCTCCGGTTATGACGGTGAAACCGTTTTCCGCCAGGCAGCGACCCACCTCTCGTCCCAATGCGTAGATGGGGCTGGCTTCGTTGATGGACGCGGACCCGAATACGGACACTCCGGGAAATACGTCGCTCATGGTCTCGAAACCGTCGACGAACTCGGAAATGATCCGAAACATGCGCCAGCTGTCTCGAATGTTGAACTCATCAATGACGTATTGCCTATCGTTCATTCGTAGTTCCCTTTCCATAAGACGCTCTCCCCAGGGGACGTGCCGATCGGCGAGCACCGGTTGCCGACGCGAGTGCGTGCGAATATATCAGGATCCGCGCGCTGCAAGGTCTACTCCGTGTACGCCGGACTTCAAGCCGCTAAGTACGTGACGACGGGCACCGAATTTCGCGGTTGATTGTCCTTTGGAGCCCCAACTTCGATATGAGCGGCAGCCCTCACAGTTAAGACGGATTCTAGGTCCGAGGCCTCTCGCTGTCAAGCAATTGCGGCTCCACAATCCTCGGTCACACGTCCGTCAAACTATCCGGCATCTCGTACACTGAAGATGCCCAAGGCGATCTCCTGAAGGTTGACCGAGGATTGTGAGGGAGCATTCTGCTTGACCGTGTGTGGTCGATGAAGTACAGTGAAATATGGGAAAATTAAGTGTTCGTCACAGGTGCTTCTGGAAAAGTTCCATAGCAACCCTGTTGGCACGGTTCTAGAGGATAGTTCCCACATGCCGGCCTGAAAACAGGCAAGCAGTAGCTCTTCCAGGGAAAAACCAGCGAAGAACAACAGACATCGCGTGCATAGAGTGCATTTCAAGAAATCTTGTCCCATGCCGCAAAGTTCTCGACCGAGCATCTTGACCAGTCGAAACCTTGAATGACGGTGTGCGTGAATTGGGAGAACTCAACTGGAAGAAATGAGAGTCGTACTGATAATTCATCCCGAGCAGCGAATGCACGACAATTGCAGACGAATCCTCGGCAAGGAAGGGTACGGAGTCAAGTGTGACGCGGAATCCGGTCGGATTTCCGAACTGATGGACAAGCACTCGCCGCACGCGGTACTTACGGCTGTGAGGATGCCGGACAAAGACGGTTTCCAGGTTCTGGAGTCAATCCTGGCCGACAGGCCGAGACTACCCGTGATCGCGCTCACGACTCACGCGAGTATTCCCGAAGCCGTCATCTGGCTCAAGGCAGGAGGAGCGGATTACCTTGCCGTCCCTTTCGCGGCGGACCAGCTTGTCCGATCGGTAGAAGAGGCTCTCGTTGGTTTCGGAGCGGCCGAGGGCCCGCATGAAGACGGGGTTTCGAAGACCGGTAAGACTCTTGATGCAATTGTCGCAGCGAGTCGTCCTGTCCTCAAGCTAAAGAAGATTCTGCCCAAAGTTGGCCGAACCGACGCGAGCGTCCTTATCCGTGGCGAGACGGGCACAGGCAAGGAACTCTTTGCAAAAGCGATACATGAGTTGTCTCCACGGCGATCGGCGCCCTTCTTGCCGGTGGACTGTGCAGCTTTGCCTCCGACCCTTCTGGAGAGCGAACTTTTTGGACATGAGAAGGGAGCGTTCACAGGCGCAGACAGATCCCGATTTGGGCTTTTTGAAGTGGCCAATCATGGAACGGTTTTCCTTGATGAAATCGGAGAACTCGATGTGGCGACCCAGTCCAAGCTGTTCAGAGTCCTCCAAGAGGGACAGATCCGTCAAATTGGAGGACGGCGCAGCACACCCGTTGATGTTCGAATCATAGCAGCGACGAATCGAGATCTTGAGGGCGGCATTCAGAAGGGGCTCTTTCGTCCCGAGCTCTATTTCAGATTGAACGTTGTCTCACTCACCATCCCGCCATTGCGAGAAAGGAAGGAGGATATCCCCCTGCTTTGTGAGCATTTTTTCGCGTTGTTCAGGCGCACTCACGGGCGACAAGATCTGTTGGGCTGCGATTCGGCTTTCATTGAAGCACTTATCGAATACAAGTGGCCCGGGAACATTCGGGAATTGATGAACGCAGTGGAACAGGCCGTGGTGCTTTCCGACGGCCCCAAATTAACGAGGACGGATTTGCCGGAAGCATTATTGCAGGAGAAATCCAGCCATGGCGGCCCCAAGAGAGATGATTACAAAGAGACTCTTGATTATGCGGCAGCAAGAGACCAACTAATCGATACCTTCGATCAAGAATTCTTCAATCATCTCCTAGCCGTCAGCCAGGGAAACCTTTCCGAGGCAGCTCGAAAAGCGGGTTTGGCTCGTAAGACCTTGTATAATAAATTGAAACGCATCGGAATCCTGCCCTTCGACATCCACGAGATGGATTGACCACGCGAAGACGTTCCCTGGCATACACACGTCAGCCGGCCGGCGTATCCGTCCACCCAGAGTTACATATCTTGGTTTTGTCCTCGAAAGGTGTTTCTTCAGCTACACAGGTGTGACACGCGATACCGCGGTGAGTAATTCCTACCAATCAACTAGACCAAAACTAAAAAGAATTGACATCCCGACAGGTTAATCACACGATCTCCGGCCGGGTTGATATTGGCACGCAACTTGCTTGACATTTGCGCGAGCATTCGTCGATTCACTACTTCAGCGAGTTCCAACTATGGGTATACATGTCAGACTTAACTGCCTGGAGGATTACCCCATCAAGGTACCATGTAGGGAGGCGTGTCCCGTCCACACTGACGCCGGTAATTACGTCCGCGCCATAGCCGGGGGGAACTATGAGGAAGCCTATCGACTCGCAAGAAGACCCAACCCCTTAGCATCGGTCTGTGCACGAGTATGTGCTGCTCCTTGTGAAGATAGGTGCCGCCGGGGAATGATCGATTCGCCCGTGACCATCCGAGCTTTGAAGCGGTTTGTCTGTGAGAAATACGAGGCATCGCTCCCCGCAGAATGCGGGCCGCCTCGACCGGAAGACGTGAGTGCGTCGTCTCAAGATAAAGTAGCCGTTATTGGCGGCGGTCCTGCGGGGATTGGCTGCGCTGACGCACTGCTTGACTGGGGCTATCGGGTAACGATGTTCGAAGCTGCGGAAATGGTCGGCGGGGCACTCTGGCAATTCATCCCTGAGTACAGATTGCCTCGGTCGGTTCTGGACGTCGAAGTATGTGCACTATTGGAAAAGAGACTTGAGCTCCGTCTCGAGACTCCTTTGAACGACAAGGTGAGCCTTTCTTCTCTTCGTGATCAGGGATACAAGGCTTTCTTCATGGCCTGCGGCGCCACAAGGGGACTTGATCTCGCCATTGAAGGCCGGGACGCTGATGGAATATTTAGGGCGGTAGACTATTTACTCAACGTCAACAGAGGCTACCGGGTGGATCTTGGCAAGAAAGTGGTAGCCATCGGAGGGGGCAGCGTAGCGGTTGACGTTGCACGTACGGCACTGAGACCCGCTTACCGAGAAGATGCCGAGGTGTTCCCATCCACCGAAGAGGGACTCGCCGGGCTCGATGCCGCCCGGTCGGCATTGCGAGGCGGAGCCGATTCCGTGACTATGGTGAGCTTGGAATCACTAGAGGAATTGCCTGCGTCTCGTAGTCAGCAGGGGAAAGAAGAACTCGCGGAAGCTCTTCGGGAGGGTGTGAAGCTCGAGGCGGGCCTTGGCCCGAAGAGGATTCTTGTGGAAAACGGCAAAGTGGTGGGTGTCGAGTTCCTTGAGGTCGAACGTTTGTTCGACGAAGAAGGGCGATTCCACCCAACGTTCAAACCAGGAACCGAATCGACACTGGAAGCCGATGCAGTGATCCTGGCCATTGGTCAGTCGCCGGAACTCTCTTTTCTCAAGGATGAGGACGGCATTGAGCTCACGCCTCGGGGGACCATCAAAGTTGACTCCGTAACAATGGCCACTACCGCATCCGGAGTTTTTGCCGGAGGTGATGTGGCTTTCGGTCCCCGCATTATTATTGATGCGGTGGCCAACGGCAAGAGAGCGGCGTATTCCATCGACCAGTATCTCCGAGGAGTCTCGTTAAGAGAATGCAGAAACATCGTCGTCGAGGAACTGAACCCGGAAACGTTTCGCCGCGATCCTCACTATGATCGGATTGACCGGGAGACCCCGCAGCTCGAACCTTCCGAGCGGAGGATAGGGCCGACGGAGGTCGAGAAAGTCTACGACGAAAATACGGCAAACGATCAGGCTCTCCGGTGTCTGGACTGCTATATTCACACAATTTACGATCCCGAATTGTGCATTCTCTGTGGCCGTTGCACACACATTTGTCCGACTCGCTGCATCACATTTGTTTCAGCAGACCTTCTCGAATCTGAAGACGATGCCACGCAAAGTTTCCTGGCCGGATATCCGGCAGGGGAAACAACTGCGCTTGTCAAAGATGAGGACTTGTGCATCCGTTGTGGGTTATGTGCGCACGTGTGCCCGACCAACGCTATGACACTCGAGCGCTTCCAAGTCGAAGAGCAGATCCTTTGTACTCAGGAGGAGACACCTTGAACAACTCGGATAGGCAGGGATCCACTAGGCGATCGTTTCTTGCCAGGCTTTCAATCTGGATCGGTGGGCTGGCTGTTGGAGGCGGCGTTTTTGCCGCGCTCCGTTCGCTGATCCCCAACGTTCTGTACGAGCCGTCCAAGAAAGTGAAGATCGGGACGCTCGATTTGATTCCCGATGGCGTGACCCTTTTCAAAGACGCGAAGGCGTTTGTCTCCAAACACGGTTCCGAAGGGAAAACCAGGATTCACGCCATATCTGCCGTCTGCACTCACTTGGGCTGTATCGTTCAGCATACGGAAAGCGAAGAAAGCAAGAGCGGAACGACAGACAAACCCACCGTGGGATTTTCCTGCGCGTGTCACGGGAGCCAGTTCACCATTGACGGCGATGTAGTCAAAGGACCCGCACCCGAGCCGTTGCCGTGGTTCGCCGTATCGGTATCCCCGGATGACGGCCAGCTGGTTGTGGACACCAGCAGTGTCGTGGAACGGCATAAGGCCCTCCTCGTACTGAAATCCGGACACTGCAACGTCAGGAAGGTTTGACCATGGAAGTGTTCCAAAGGAGCCGTCGTGTCTTCTGGTCATACTCTCCGGAGTCCGCCCGAGAGTCGTCGGATTCAGTTGTCAGGAATTTCCTGTTCCACGTCTTCCCTGCGTATGTCACAAAGCAGAGCCTGAGCCTGGCCACGACCTTCTGGTTGGGGACCGTCACGTGGGTCCTGTTTGTAATCCTGACGATCACCGGAGTGATCCTCATGTTTCTCTACGTGCCGTCGGTTGAAAGGGCGTATCAGAGCATGAAGGACATTGAATTCGTGGTCAGCTACGGATCCATCCTCCGATCAATGCATCGAATGGCTGCTCACGGCATGGTTGCCGTGGCGTTTCTGCATATGGTCAGGATTTGGTACACCAAGGCGTACAGCGGCCCCCGGAGGCAGGGAAGCAGAAGAGAAATTAACTGGCTGATAGGGCTCGTTCTCTTCGTACTCACGTTGGCATTGTCGTACACAGGGTATCTCCTCCCCTGGGATCAGTTGGCGTACTGGGCGCTTGTCATTGGGGCCAACGTGGCGAAAAGCGCTCCGCTGGTGGGCGACCAAATGCGTGAAATCCTCATTGGAGGAACGGAAATAGGGCAGAATACCCTGATACGATTTTACATTCTCCACTGTGTGGCTCTGCCGATTCTTCTCGTCGTCGTCGGCGCGTATCATATGTGGCGCCTCAGAAGAGACGGAGGGCTGGCTGCGACTGATCGTCTGACGATGCTCCAGAGTGCCGGGGGAGATGAATTGAAGCCAAGTTCCACCAAGACGTACACATTGCTCGGCATCAAGGAAGGAACGACGCTTTCAGTGCGAAGCAGCGCCCTACCGGATTCTCTCCTGGCT
The DNA here is from genome assembly GCA_031082285.1 of Desulfomonilaceae bacterium. Lineage (GTDB taxonomy): Bacteria > Desulfobacterota > Desulfomonilia > Desulfomonilales > Desulfomonilaceae > JAVHLK01. The sequence goes on along the minus strand of JAVHLK010000038.1, from coordinate 15,637 downwards.
CGAGCCAATCCGGAGCTGACCACACGGCTTCTCATTGTGATGCTGCTGACCCACGTAGTGACATTGGGTGTTTCTCTTTACGTCGCGGCGCCATTGGAGGCACCCGCTAATCCGTTGGCCCCGCCGAATCCCGCGAAGGCCCCCTGGTATTTCCTTTGGCTGCAAGAGCTCATTGCGGACACTACCCTCACAGTGGGCACCTACGTGATCAACGGGGGCTTCGTTGGAGGAATTCTGATTCCTACGATTGCGCTCGCTGTTCTTGCAGTATGGCCTTTCTTGGACAGGAGTCCTGACGACGCGATGGGAGTGTGGTTTCACCGGTCAAGGTGGTTACAAAACGTGGTCTTCACTATAGGCGTCATCGCCGTCATCGGACTCATCATAGTGGCTGCATACCTCCGAGGTCCGTTCTGGGAGCTCTACTGGTTCGGTGAACCTTGGCCGCAGGTGCCCAAACTGTACTGAAATGAGGAACCATGAGAGAACTGCCTCTTTATTCTTCACGCAAGCTTCAGTTGATGGTCTTGTTACTGGTTGCGGCCCTCGCCGTGCTGGTTGCGATCATGATTCGGACTGATTTCACGCAAGGCTGGAGGGCCCATCAGGCGGAATTCAAGAGAATCATAGCAGAGAAATTCGGCCCGGAGAAAGCGGCCGAGCTGGAGACAGGGATTCTCCAAATTTGGGTCCCGGATCTCGACACTACGGATAGGTGCGTTACCTGTCATATGGGAGTGACGTGGAAAGGGCTCGAAGATCAATTCATACCGTATTCCGGCCACTCGCGCCCCGAACTGATGCAAAAACACCCGATCGACAAGTTCGGATGCACGTCCTGTCACGGAGGTCAGGGCTACGCCACGGACATGAAGGAAGCTCACGGGTGGGTGGAACACTGGGAGGACCCGCGGCCCGATCTTCAATTGGCCGAAAGCTACCTCCTCAAGGACACAAGTGGTTTCATTCAGATGAAGTGTAATTACTGCCACCGGTACGAAGAAAAGGTGGCCGGTATGGAGTTTATCGACCACGCCAAGGAACTCGTGAAGACCAAGGGCTGCAAGGCCTGTCACGTAATCAACGGATCCGGCGGAAATATTGGGCCGGATCTGACGTATGAGGGCGACAAGGGGAGAGAGGAGTACGATTTCTCCTCCGGGGCAGTCACCCACCCTACGATCTTCAACTGGCACATGGCCCATTACAAAAATCCAAAAACAGTGGTACCCACGTCAATCATGCCCGAATTCCAGTTTTCCACTCAGGATCTCCAGTCTCTGACCCTCTTGACCCTGAGTTGGAAGAAGAAGAAACTCGCAACGCACTATCTGCCCCACGTGAAAGTCATTCCGGAAAGATCGCCGGAAGAACTGGCCAAAGAAGAAGCCATGCTCAGAGGCGCAGGGGCCTTCTTCGTCAACAAGCGCTGTTTTGTCTGCCACACCATATCAAGCCTGGGTGTCGAATCGCCCACCAATATCGGCCCCGATTTGGCATTGGCGGTCAAGAATGTCCCGAAGAAGCACCAGATGGAAGTTGACAAGTTCCTCTTTGAACCCAAAGGGACTATGGGAGTGATTCTGGCCACTCCACAATATCGCTTGACCGACGAAGAAAAGAAACAGGCTACCGCACTGTTGAAGGAAGCCTTTGATAAGGCTCCTGAGGAAATGAAGCAGTAACGAGAACCGGGACGAGGCCACGGGATCGAAGGGTCGGACACGGTGTCGTCCTCCCATTATGCAGAAAGGAGGCGGACAGGGTAATCATTCTGCCCAAGTTTGAGCATAACGCGTCATGGGAGTCCGCCTAAGGCGGACCGTCGGATACCTCGGCAGGGAGTCCGAAAGGTTCGGCCTGGGAGGGAACGATGTGCAACACGAAACTCTGGAGGTAGGACAAATGAACTGGAAGAAAATGTTAATCTTTGTGGGCGTGTGGTTTGCCGCGACGGCCATGATCGGCCTCATGAGCGATCCCTTGAGCGCCCAGCAGCGTCGTGAGAGAGTGAAGGCAGGTGTTCCGGCAAAGGCCGACATAGCTGAGAATGCCCTCAAAGTATACGTACCGCCGGGAGACTTTGACGAGTACTACGCGTTCCTCTCAGGCGGCCACAGCGGTCATATCTATGTGTACGGTTTGCCTTCCATGCGCCACATCCGGACTATTCCGGTGTTCAGCCCTTACTCTGCAATCGGGTACGGCTATGACGTTGAGTCAAAGAAGATGCTGGGTGAGTTCACCTGGGGTGACACTCATCACCCGGGTCTTTCGGAAACCAAAGGCGAGTACGACGGACGATGGTTGTTCATCAACGACAATGCCCATTCGCGAGTCGCGCGCATCGACTTGAAAGATTTCAAAACCAAACAGATATTTGGCCCCATTCCCAACGCTGCCGGCAACCATGCATCGATCTACCTTACCTGGAACACTGAATACGTCTTTAGCGCAACCAGGTTCTCGATCCCCATTCCCAAGGGTACCGTGGCCGACGTGAAGGATTACAAGGAAAAATACAAGGGAGTTATCACGGCTGTTGCGGTGGATCCCAAGGACGGCACCATGAGCCTTGGCTGGCAGATCCTGATGCCGCCCTGGGACTACGACGTCGCGGATGCCGGCAAGCTCGTTTCCGGTGATTGGTGGTTTGTGACGACTTACAACACCGAAGCCGAGTTCATTGACGGCAAACCCCTTGAGGTCACCGCGTCGCAGCGAGACAAGGATTATATCATAGCGGTAAACTGGAAGGGAGTGGAAAGCGAAGTCAAGAAGGGAAACTTCACCGAGATCGACGGAGCAAAGGTCTTTGATCCGGTCAAGACGCCCGGGTACGTGTTTGCCGTGCCCTGTGCGAAGTCTCCCCACGGAGTGGACGTTACGCCCGACGGCAAATGGTTCGTTGGGAACGGCAAACTCTCGCCCACGGTCTCCATCTTCAGTTTCGAAAAACTCCAGAAAGCCATAAAGGAGAAGAACTTCGCGGGAGAGGACATGGGGATTCCCGTAGTGAAGTTTGACGCGGTTATTGAAGCCGATGTTCCGGTAGGCCTGGGACCTCTCCACACGATATTTGACGACAAGGGGTTCGCATACACCTCCCTTTTCGTTGAAAGCGCAGTCGCCAAGTGGCAGTGGGGCGGCGGCGGCCGTGAATGGAAGATGGTAGACAAGATCCCTATCCAGTACAACATCGGCCACATCGCTTCCTGCGAAGGCGACACGGTTTCGCCAAAGGGCCAATGGGTGGTTGCGCTCAACAAGCTCTCCAAAGGCACTCATCTTCCGGTTGGCCCGGACCAGCCGGAGAGCGGTCAGCTGATAGACGTCGGCGGTCCGAAAATGAAACTGATCTACCAGGCGTTTTTTGAGCCTGAACCCCACTACGCTCAAATCATCAAAGCGGACAAGATCAAGAACGTTATAGAAGTGTACACCAAGGCGGACAACAAGAACCCGAACGCGATTTGGGACCCGAAGGATGCCAAAGTCGTGCGTGAGGGGAATACCGTGACGGTGTGGATGACACAGATCAGGTCGTCGCTTATTCCGAATGTTGTGCGCTGCGACGAGGGCGATAAGGTGATCATGCACATCACGAACATCGAAGAGATGCGGGATGAGCTTCACGGTTTCGGGCTCTGTGGATACGACGTCAACGGTGTGCCTTCACCCGGCGAAACGCTCACCTTTGAGTTCATTGCGGACAAACCCGGCGTGTGGCCTTACTACTGCACGAACTTCTGTTCGGCTCTCCATCAGGAAATGCAGGGCTACCTCATCGTGAATCCCAAGAAGTAAGGGATACGGAGGTGATCATGAAACTAGTGGCGGTTGTAAGGTTCGTGATTCTGGTCGCGGCGGCAGTGCTCATTATCATCAGCATGCGTTACCCCATGTGGTACATGTATCTCGATTCCAACAACTTTCCCCATGGAATCGGAATGTCGATCTGGGCAACTCATCCGGGCGATCCGGAAGACATTTCGGATTTGGACGGAGGTCTGAAAGAGATCAACATTCTGAACCATTTCATAGGAATGAGAGAGATCTCCGGTGAAATGCTGATATTCAAGGTTCTGCCCGTCGTGCTGGTACTGGCGGCGATTGCTTGTGTTGCAGCCGCGTTGTTTCGGAGGAAGTGGACCAGTCTGGCCGTAGTTATTCTCTTTGCGGCTATCTCCGTAGGGGGAGTCATTGCACTGGTCTATAATCTGTATTCCTTCGGACACCACTTGGACCCAACAGCCGCCATCAAGATTGACCCGTTCATGCCGGGCATTTACGGAGAGTACCAATTGGCCCAATTCACCACCTATTCAAACTTCTACTGGGGAACATATCTCCTGGTCATGGCGTTCCTCCTGATAGTGGCGGCTTGGGTCATCGACGTCATTTCCTTTCGCCGCGGGCATGAGAGACTTAACCCCCCGTCGGGGGATTGAAAGGAAGTACAGCATGATAAGGGCTAAAGCTACAAAAACCGTCTTTGGCTTGATCGTGGCGTTGATCTTCGCTTTGACGGTCGGCACGATCTACGCTCAGGACCAGGCCATAAGAATGGACGACCTCGAGAAGCTGTCCCAAGAAGCTCTTGCCAATGCAGAGGGCACCCAGAAGCTCGTCGAGGGAGTAATCCGGAAGATGGAACAGGAGATGCCCCCAGACGCCAGCAATCTCCTCAAAGGCGAGGTGGAAGGGGCGAAAATGTGGTTCAAGAAAGGTAACGAGTTGCTTGCCCAGTGTAAGAAGCAGGTTGATGAAAAGAAGTTCAGCAAAGACCTTGTACTTGACCTCAACCAAGCATGGCAGTGGTTTATTAAAGCCGGATCGGAAATTACACGGGCATCCATGATGGAATAGCCTACCCGCCGGCAAACCTTTTCTCCTCTCCTTCTCCCGGCCGTCGGCCGGGAGAAGGCCCACAAGGCAGGAGCGAATGGCAATCCAAAGAGGATACCGTTATTCGAGAGATCTGCGCAAGATCCTTGCTGCGGCGGTGATTTTTTCCCTGGCGATAGTGGTCTCGCCGCTCCATGCAGCCGTCTTTACCGTCGGCAAACCGGATGAAGCAACGACCTTGAATTCCGTTCAAGAGGCTCTCGACAGGGTATCTCCGGGTGACACGGTGCGCGTGTATCCGGGCGTGTACAAAGGGAACGTCCGAATCAAGACGAACAATATCATTGTAGAAGGGATCGGCCGGCCTACGATCCAGGGTGAAAAGACCGGCAACGCAGTCACGCTGGAGGCCGATCACGTCACCCTTAAGGGTTTCCTGATTCGAGGGGGAGGACGGGATCTCCTCAAGGATGATGCGGGCATCAAGTTTGTGAAGGCAAAGGAATGCCTGGTAACTGACAACCGATTGGAAGACAACCTCTATGGAATGTATTTGTCACAGTCGGAGAAGTGCGTGATCACTCATAATGTCATTCGAGGGAGAACCTACGATACCGAAGAAGATCGAGGCAACGGAATTCACACGTGGGATTCGCCCTTTAACAGGATCGAGCACAACGATATCGCGGACGCACGTGACGGCTTTTACATATCGTTCTCACACTTCTGCACGATTGATTACAACAAGATTCATAGGACACGCTACGGTCTTCATTACATGTATTCGGACGACAACTCGTTCTCGTACAACACGCTCATCGACAATGTGGCCGGAGCCGCCGTAATGTATGCGAAGCGATTCAAATGGGCAGGGAACGTGTTCGCTCATAACCGTGGGTTCCGAGCTTACGGGGTCTTATGGCAGGATGTGAGGCATTCGGACTGCTTCGACAATCTCATATATGACAACACTATAGGTTTGTACTTCGACCATGCCGGCATGTCCAAGGTGCACAGGAACCTCGTTATATCCAACGACGTTGCGAGCGTCATCCTGGAGAACTCAGAGAACAACACCATCTTTGAGAACAACTTCATCAACAATCTTTCTCTCTTACGGTTGCGGGGCGGAACTCAAACAGGTCGAAACAACCTCTTCTACAAGGACGGCAAAGGAAACTATTGGAGTGATTATCGGGGATATGATCTTGACGGGGATGGTATCGGCGACCAGCCGTACAAGCTGGAAGGGATTTTCGACGCCTTGGAAGCCGATATACCTGAACTTCGGTTGTTCCTGTTCAGCCCGTTAACGGCTGCACTCGAGTTGGCGGAAAGGGCTTTCCCGATCATCGAGGTAACTGTAACAGCTGAAGACAAATTCCCGCTGATGAGACCGGTGAGAATCACCGGACCGCCCCCTGAAGCACTCGCCAAGAGCCGCGTGGGAGTTGTGGAAGGTTCCGAGCGTATCTTCGTCGGGCTATTCTCTTCGGTTCTTCTGGGTGGTTGTCTACTGATGGCGAGGAAAGGACGGGCTTTGCAATGATCACGTTACGCGGCCTCCGGAAAACATTTGGTTCCGTCAAAGCCCTGGATGGACTCGACTTCGAGTGCGACTCAGGAGAAATCGTCGCGTTGGTCGGACCTAACGGCAGCGGGAAATCCACGGCACTGCGGATCCTTGCCGGCATTATGCGCTCGGACGGCGGCGAAGCAAGGATTGGATCCGATACTATCGACATGTCGTCGGTCAGGTTGCGGAACAGGTTATCGTACCTGCCCCAAAGGATAGAGTTCCCGAGTCAGATTACCGCGAAAGAGGTACTCACCTTTTTTGCCCGGATCAGGCAAGTTTCTGCGGAAAGAGTAACGGAGCTCATATCCAGGTTCGGATTTCACGGATTCGAGAAAAAGAAAGTTGGGGAACTGTCGGGCGGGATGTTGCAACGGCTGGCGATTGCCGTGGTTTTTCTGCCTCTATCTGACGCCTATGTGTTGGACGAGCCCACGAACAATCTGGATGCCGAAGGCCTCGCACGCTTCCGAGAACAGACAATCGAAGCGGCAGGCCGCGGGGCATCGGTGATTATGTCGACGCATATTCTGAGAGAGGTCGAACGATTGGCACATAGAATCGTCGTCATGGGGAATGGGAAGAACCTGTTCACCAAGAAGATTGAGCAGTTCGCCAAGGACCTGAGCCATTCGCGCAAGATGTGGCTTACTGTAGAGAACCTTTCTGAGGCCCACCGGATCATTGCACTCCAATCGGGAGCAGAGAACGTCGTGCTGAATTGCAGCACCATAACCGTGGAATGCGCGGAAACCCTCAGAATTCCCATACTCAATGCGCTCTTTCAGGAAGGAGCGGCCATAAAGGAATTCGGTCTATACGAGCCCTCCTTGCAACAAATATACGACCAGGCCGTCGGCGGCGAATGCGGGATTCACAGTTCCGCGGCGATCAATCCCACTGTGCGCATGGAGAGCTAATACCTCGTATGCTGAATCGAGTCGTAAACAAGCTTGCGAATTCGCACAAGAATCTGGTGCATTTCGCACGGACAAGGCTGCCGGTGTTCGTTGCAGCGATGGTGATCGCACACGGGTGCGCGAAAACGGGTGATCCGGTTCCAGTGGAAATCTACCCTGAGGAGGACGTCTGCGAAACATGCCGCATGCTGATCACGGATCAACGATTTGCCGCCGAATGCCTTATGAAAAAGGGTCGGGCCAAGAAGTTTGACGACCCAATCTGCATGATCCGGTATTTCGACATGGCGGCGACTCTCGGGATTGCCAAGAGGGAAGATGTCAGAGCCTATTTTGTCAAGGATTATGATTCTAAAGAGTGGGTTGAGGCCGGGAGGGCTCACTTTGTCAAAGCCAATGTGGTAACCGTCATGGGATACGGAGTCGTCGCATTCAAGAGTGGAGATCGTGCGACCGGGTTCTCAAAGGAATTTTCCGGACAAATCCTGACCTTCGAAGAACTCTGGGAAATCTACAAGAGGCCGAATGCCGAGAAAGAGGTCACCATCAAAGATGGAGCTATGAATCCCGACGTCGTTACCGTGAGATTTGGAGACCTCGTGGAGATACGGCTTAATGTGGAAGACGACAAGACCTACCGAGTCGCTGTGAAAGGTTACGACAATGAAGGAGTGTTCCCCGTCGCCTCCAAGGGGCACCCGGCATTTTTGAGACTCAACGCGGTGCGGCCGGGTGCGGACTTTGCGTTTATTGACATGGATTCAGGCGACATACTTGGAAAATTCTGGGTCGAGGGCGCCCATTTTCAGGAAGAACTGAAGAGAAAGTGAGCACACCATGAGGGTTGGTGCGGTTGCTGAAATAGCAAAGCTTGAGTTCAGAATTCAAGTGAGAGGCCGATGGATGTTGGGATTCGGCATTCTGTTCGCCGCACTCGTTTCCGGCGTGTCCTATTACGGCTTAACTTTCCTGGGCTACGAGGCGGAGTTTCAGGACTTTTATCGCACAACGGTGACCATGCTCAATCTCGTGATGATCATCGTGCCCGTGGTCGCACTCGTGGCCGGTGGACAAAGTTTGTGCGGAGACCCGGGCTATTTCGAGTTCTTGGCGTCACAGCCTGTGGGACGCACGGACATTCTTCTGGGAAAAGTTCTGGGCCTGTTTGCCGCTCTCGCAGTCATGACGGTCCTCGGCTTTGGGCTTGGCGGGCTGATCATAGCTCTGAAAACCCAATCAGGAGGCATCTGGAAATACTTCGTTTTCGTCGGTGTATCGCTGGCACTTGGGCTCGTTTTCGTCGCGTTGGCCGCTCTCTTGTCCATAATGGCTCACCGAAAACCAATGGCAATCGTGACCGGTCTCATTCTTTGGCTCTTCTTTCTCTTCATCTATGATCTGATCGTTCTGTCCGCCTCATACTACGTCGACGAAGCTTACCTGAGAACGATGCTCTACTTCTCGCTCTTGGGAAACCCCATTGACATCGCACGAGTCGTAGTATTGATGTCGGTGGGAGGCGAGGCGGCCCTGGGGGCCGCGGGGGCGGGACTGCTGCGGATGTTTGGGGGCACGGCGACTTCTGCGATGTCCGCGGCGGGTCTGTTCGTCATATGGATCTTGGTCCCGCTGACTGCGGCTGCCCTGATGTTCAGGCGACAGGATATGACGTGACATGACGGCTATTCACACTACATGGGCTCACAGGATCGTGATCGGACTTGCGACCGTAGTGGTGTGCGCACTCATGTCGTCATGTATGAGCCGAGACGCACCGGACCTGGGCGACCGAGCCCTGGGGTTTGAGATAAAAAGCTTGGAAGGAGAGCCGTATATCTTCAATCCTGTTTCAGGAAGAGTGCATCTCGTGTACTTCTGGGCAGACTGGTGTCCTCGTTGCGAAGACGACTTTCTCCTGTTGGAGAAGATGTACCAACAATGGTCTAAGCAAGCGGAGGCTCCTCGCTTGATTTCCATTGATGTCGGCCAGACGGAGGAGCATGTCCGGAACTTCGTAAACAGGATGAAAACCTCGTTTCCAATCTACATGGACCACGACGGAAAAGTGGCCAGGAGCTATGGAGTCAAAGGATTACCCACGTACTTTCTCATCGACGGACAAGGTGCGATCAGGCACATAACACTCGGCTGGGCTGAGGAGAAGACACTCCTGGACGAGATTCGCAAAATCCCGTAGTGGGGTGTGCTCGGCATTTTTGGGGTGTCTGAGGGAAGACCTGCACGGTGTTACGTGTGGTTCACTGCCATTGACCGCGAGATCCGAATCATGACTGACAGATTTACCACAAGAAATCGGGCCAAAGGTCGCCGGCTGTTTGCCATGCTGTTTATTCCAGTAGTGGTACTGCATCTCGCGTGGATCACCCCACTTGTGGAATGGTCTTGTTTCTGCCCGGAAGATCAACCGAACTATGGGTGCTGTTGCAACTGTCCAAAGTGTGTAAAGAACCGGGGCGGCTTCAGAAGTTTTTGTCACCTGAGACCGAAACACATCGAGGAAACAGAGAACGCTGAAGGGGCATCACTCATTGACCTGATATCCGGTCAAGGCAGCGCATGGCTCTTCAACACGTCTCAAAGTCCTGCTCAAATATCCGTCTGCGAGTGCGACTCGCACATCAAGAAGATCTCACTGGACACCAAACCATTCGTCCCCCAGGCGCAGATGAGCTGCGCGAGTCCATTTCCGGTCGTCGGAATTATTCCAACTGACGATTGGAGGTCTCCAGAGGCCATTCCCTGCCAACCTGACCCTCCGGGTTAACGTTTCTTCCCTTGCCATTAGGAAGTGTACATGAGCCGAGCGGGCTGGTCCCGATAAACGGTCGGTTCGAGCACTTGCCGAAACAAATGAAATGATTCGGCGTGAATGCGCCGCCTTACTCGTCACGCTCAGTCACGTTGAAAGAAGTGCCGGACTCTTGTTCTGCAACGGTCAAACTGTGAGCCGATCGTCCGGGCACGTACTCACGAAAAATCATTGGCCGGTCAACCTTGCGGCGGGACCGGTCTAACAAGGAGGTTTGCATGCAACTCTATTCTCGTCTCGAACACAATCTGCCGGCTGTGGTATGCCTTGCACTGATCATCTTTTGGTCGGTCCCGGTACTTGCAAGTGACCCATGCGCCGTTCAACACCCATTCATGCCCCCCAAGGCAGAGTTCGCCGGACAGTGCCCAAACTGCGGCATGGTACGCAGCATGTGGGCTCGTACCTGGATGGAGTTTGAGAACTCCACGGGACAGTATGGGGTGTGTTCCTTTCATTGCCTGGCCGACATGGCCGTCAAGGCCGGAGAAGAACCTCGAGCCGTACGGACGGCTCTGTACATGGCCCCTGAAAAGATGATTCCCGCCAACGAGGGTTGGTTTGTGGTCGGCTCCAAAGCCAAGGGTACCATGACCATGAACAGCAAGATCGCCTTCGCCTCCAAAGATGACGCGGAGGCTTTCAGCCGATCCTGCGGAGGAACAGTGCAGATGCTCCCGGACACCTTCTCGCTCGCCGGACGAGAACTCGCGAAAGAGAAGGCTATGATCGCGAAAAAGCGCATTAAAGACGGCAAGACGGTCGAACCGGTCGACAACAAGGACCAATGTCCGGTCTGCAACATGTACCCGGCCAGGTATCCGAAGAACAAGTGCCGGCTCATTGACGCGGAAAAGGCAACCCATCATTTTTGCTCCACGCAATGCCTCTTTAAATTCCTGGAAGATCCTAAGTCCTTTGCGAAGAAGGATGTGAAGCCGATGATGATCTGGGTTACGGATTATCCCTCAGGCGCGTGGATCAGTGCAAAGACCGCTTACTATGTGGTGGGATCGAGAATCCAGGGCCCCATGGGTCATGAAGCACTCGCGTTTGACAAGAACTCCGAGGCACTGTTCATGAGAAATCAGGAAGGTGGAGACGTACTAATGTTTCCCGAAGTCGGCATCGAGAAGATCGTACCAAAGGAATGACAAGTGATCCACGCAAAGGTTTATGGTGCGGTTCTGGTCTTCCTGTTGCTTCTCCTGGGCGCAACCCTTATGGATAGCCGAGTCCGAGGCCGTTCCGCCGCGCGCTTCGAAGATCTGAGAGCCGTTTCCAACGTGCTCCCGTCAGCGGACCATGGGATGGACAATTCAGCGCGCTATATCCGCCATTGGGGCCTTAGTACTCCAGGTTCGGCTTTCCCGGATTATCCGGGACAGCCGGATTATTTGCCGTCGGGCATGATGTGGCCGCCTCCACCCTTCTTTGTGGGATCGGCGCCGCAAGATCCCTTGTTCCCGGCGGCCGAGTCGACGGGTGAAGGAGCAAAGAGATGAGGTCGATCTTCTATGCCGTTGACTTTGCTTTGAAAGGACTCCTTCGCCAGAAGACCAAGAACTTGTCCATCGTTGCTCTGTTTGCACTGATCGTGTTCCTCTTCTCAGGGATCGATTTCATGTCGAACGCATTGTACAACGAGACGTTGAAAGCCCTCGCCTTTCAGCCGTCTCTTATCATTCAGGACGTTCGGGCCGGTCGGCAAGTCCCCATTAGTTTGGCCGATATGGCCGACATTGCCAAGATTCCCGGAGTCTCCTCAGTAAAGGGACGCGTGTGGGGATACTATTTCGATCCCTTCACCGGAGCGAACTACACGATAGTTGGAGATTCCGGGGATCTCAAGGAGTTATGGGATCTTCGGGCGATCCTGCCGGATCCGGCCCCCTCGGGTGCGGAGCCGCTTTTCCTGAAGAATGGTGAAGCTCTCGTTGGTGAGGGGGTCATCAAGATACGGCGTACTCGCATAGGAGGGGTCTTGAACTTTCAGGACCACACCGGCCGCCCGGTACCGCTGAAAATCAGAGGGACCTTTTCTTCAAATGTGTCGCTGTGGGCTCACGATCTCATCGTCTTAACAGAGGAGGATGCTCGGAAACTATTCGGTCTTGATCCGGGGAGCGGCTGGGACATAGCAGTGGACGTCCCCAATGAGTTTGAAGTCCCCAAGGTTGGAGAAAAGATTCTTCGCATTAATCCAGGCGCTCGTGTCATCGCTACAAATCAACTCAAGCGTACTTATGGCAGTTCATACGGTTTTAGAAGCGGTGTTGTTCTTTCTCTTAACATCACTTGTTTGCTCGCCTTTCTCATCTTGGCGTACGATCGGGTGGCCCGCCTGTCTCAGGAAGAACAGCGCGAGATCGCAATTCTCAAGGCAATCGGATGGCAAACGAGAAACGTGATCCGTCTCAACATGCTCCAGAGCATTATCCTCTCTTTGACCGGTTTTCTCGTCGGAATCGTTGCGTCGTACTGTCATGTGTTTGTTGCCGGAGCTCCTCTTCTGAGGATTGTGTTTGCCGGATGGTCCGTCCTCTATCCTCCGCATCCCATACCCCCATCATTCGATATTTCCAAGGTCTTTGGTCTCATGTTTCTCACGGTCGTCCCATATATCGCAGTGGGAATTCTTCCAGTGTGGCGAGCTGCGGTCAGAGATCCGGAGGAGGTCTTTAGGGCGTGAGCATCATCAAAATGGACAGAGTCACCAAGACCTATAATCCGGGCAAACCAAACGAGTTTGCGGCACTCAGCGAGATCTCGTTGGACATACCTTCCGGGCAGTGCACCATCCTGGCCGGACCGAGCGGGTCGGGCAAGACCACATTGCTTTCACTGGTAGGTCTCATGAGTCGGCCAAGCTCCGGGAGAATAACCATCCTCGGCAAGGAAACGACGCTCCTGGCGGAAAACTTCAGGACCCTGTTTCGCCGAGGACACATGGGATTTATTTTTCAGCATTTTCAGCTGATCACGGATTTGACCGTCAAGGATAACCTCGATCTCGTGCTCTATCCGGATGGGAGACCGTTCAATGCGATAAGAGAGAGGCGGACAAGCCTACTGGAGCGGTTCGGGTTAATCACTAAGAGGGCTGAGAAGGCTTCGGTGTTGTCCGGCGGAGAGCAGCAACGCCTGGCCATAGCGCGGGCTCTTATGAACAATCCCGAAATCCTCCTCGTCGACGAACCGACGGCGCATCTCGACACCACCCTGTCTCAGCATGTGATCGCCCTATTCGAGGATCTCAGAAACGAAGGTAAGACCCTCATTATAGCCTCGCATGATCCTCTCGTCCTCGCCGGCGGCCTGGCGGAGAGGGTGATTCATCTTCGAGACGGACGTATAATTCGGCAGGTGTAAATGATCTGGAACGCGTGGGTTTTGGGATTGATCATCGGTCAAACGGCAACTGCCGCGATCAACGCCGTTGCGTTCGCGAATGCCCTGAGGATCGTACACAATTGGGACACGAGATCAACGCTTCCGATGCAACTGGATCTGGAGCACCGTTCCGAACTTATCGCCACGATTGTTTCATGCAGCCTGCTCTTTCAAGTGTTTTCGCTGATGGTTTTCGAGATCACGGCGAGATCCTTGGCTCCTTTTGTTCCCGGAGCCATGTGCACGGTCGGAATACTTGAGGCGCAGCCTCTCGGATGGCCGGTTCTCTTTATCAAGATGGCGGCGTTGTTCTTGTACGGGTGGTGGATCGTTCTCAACCATCTGGATAACCAGGTGGAGGGCTTTCTGCTGACTATTCTTAAGAGCTGGTATTTAATCGCGCTCTTCCCCTTGATTGTCATCGACCTTCTCTTGCAGATCGCATTCTTCACACACCTTGATCCTGCAGTAATAACATCCTGTTGCGGGGTTGTGTTCGAGGTTGAAGGAGAAGGATTTGGTTCCTCGGTGGCTTCGCTTTCACCCAAACATACAATGCTGGGCCTCGCGGGACTGTTGACCGTCTTGCTCATTTTTCCCCTCGTGCTGAGACGAAGAAGCACACAGGCCGGTTGCATCGCGTACGCATTGGGTTCCGCCGCGGGGCTTGTCCTGGGAATTGCAGGCGTGGTTGCGTTCGTTGCGCCTTACGTGTACATGATGCCTGCACTGCACTGCCCCTTCATTTTCTTGGACGAAGAGCATTTTAACTACGGGTACCTGGTCTATCTTCCACTTTTTGCCGCTTCCTTTCTTGGCACGTCGGTGGGAATTCTGGTTGCAATCGAGCGCCGTTTCCCCTTTTTGGCGGCCGTTTCTCACACCATCAGGATGCGGTTTGTCTGGACGTCGGGATTATTGTGGGCGGCGTTCCTTGCTGCCGCCTATGGACCCGTCATCAAGTTCCTGATCGCAACGGGAGGCACCGCGGATCTGTTCCAAGTGGGCTATTAGCGTTCGTCGGCCACTGGGCTCACTGGTTGGTCGTGCGACATGTGACGAATTGAACGGCTACTCTTCATAGGAGGAGCGCATGGAAAGAAGATCTTTCATCATAGCTTTCGGAGGGCTTTGTGGACTCCTGTGGCTCTTCGCGGCACACGGCCCGTCGTTTGCCGGAGAATTTCCCAAGCCTGGGAAAGACGATCGCTGCCCCGTGTGCGGTATGTTCGTGTACAAGTATCCCAAGTGGGCTGCCGGCTTCGTGTTGCAATCCGGCGCACGTTTCTTTCACTGTTGTCCCAAGTGCCTGCTCCACAATCTGCACAACGTGCCAAAGTACCAACCCGGCCAAACTCGCGAGAATGTACGCGGGATTTGGGTTACCGAGTACTACACCACCAAACAAACGGACGCGCACGAAGTGCTCTTTGTCGTGGGTACGACTCTCGTCGGTCCCATGGGACTCGATCTTATTCCCGTGCGAGGGGAAACCGCCGCCCAGACTCTCAAGGAGGATTACCAAGGAGAATTCATCCTGACCTTAGATGAGGTAACGGCCGAAATGCTGGACAAGGTGCGTAAGGGAAAGCTCAAACGGAATTGATCTCACGTTGCGTTCCGGAGTTCTTGCTCACGGTCCGTGTCCATTCCCGAGCCGTGCGATCCGTTTTGCACGTGCACGTTTTAGCGATTGATTCTCCAATAACTTGGAGGTATACTCATAGTCAGTCGGCCGGCGGTCCAGGCCGGCACGTTGTCCGTGCTCGGATGGCGGAATTGGTAGACGCAGTGGACTCAAAATCCACCGCCCTTACGGGTGTGCGAGTTCGACTCTCGCTCCGAGCACCAGTATTCGACAATAATCCCGCTTAGTTACCGAACCAAGGCAAGGCGGGATTTTTTTTGTAGAATGACCAGTGTGGGGTTTTTGTGGGGGTTTTGATCGCAAACGGTGTTCGCAGCCTCAATGAGATTTACCAGTTCAGCCCTGCAATAGTGAGTAGTCATCCGACTCGACTTGTGCCCAAGAAGGTCTTGTCGATCTTCAAACGATACCCCAGCGGCACG
>JAVHLK010000037.1 GCA_031082285.1 Desulfomonilaceae bacterium | reverse complement strand
TGGGTCCGCTCCTCTTTCCAGAATCAGTTCCACCACCTCTCGATTCCCCGACAGACAAGCCAATATCAAGGCATTACAACCAAAGGAACTTTCCCTGGCATGAAGGTCGGCTCCCCTATCCAGCAGTACCCGCACCACGTCGGCCCGACCACAAAACGCAGCGGCCATCAACGGTGTAACCCCGTATTTGTTTGCACAATCTACGCATTCACCACTTGCCGCGGCACGAACAATCGCGTCCAGGTTTCCTCTATGAGCTTCCAACACAAGCGCGTTGCTTCCCATCGGTTGCTCCTGATCGGCGTTTGGGTCGGTTCCCCTGTCCGCTGCCCCTCAAGTGGGGAACACACCTCCCGTTGTATCTCGGAAAGGCACGCGGTAACCTTAATCATCAGCGCGCCGCCCTCGATCGGGCACTTCCTCCCGCGTCGGCATGCTGTTACTATGCCGCGGCTGACAGCCTGACCCACAACGCTTTACCAATCGTGTCTGTAATTGATTTGCATAACCTTCCACATTCAACATGAAGAAGAAGCAGGATTCGTGCCATATGGCCCTTCACGAAAAGAAGGATGCTTTTCCATGGAAAATTGGGTGGTTAATCGTTACGGTCGAAAACAAGAAGATCCACTTTGAAGTGCCGGGAATTCGCGCAATGTAAGAAAAGCCGACACACTGTAAGCCAAGGTAATGATAACAGAGGGTTGACTGCCGACAGGTGTCCTAAAACCGCGCTTGTGTGAGATCTCCTGTGCGGTTCTCGCGCGTGACGCCGCCGCTCCAAACATGCATATGGTCCGGAGGGGCCGCGCGTCATGGGTTCACATGGGGGCGCAATCGTGAGATGATCACCGTGTGGATAAGCGACCGCGAACAGACACCATGGGAAGGGAAATGACCGACCAGGCACGCCGGCTTGAAGCCGCGGAAACCGTCCGTTCCGGAGGCGTTGTGATCGTTCTCACCGAGACTTTCTACGCGTTGGCTGCGGATCCGTTTCGCGATGAGGCTGTGGAAAGAATCTTCGCCATAAAGCAACGCCCGCACGACAAACCGTTACCCCTGATCGCCGCAGATCGAGACGTAGTTCGTCGAGTCGCGCCCAATCCTGGTCCCGTTGCCGAAGCGCTCATGACGGGGTTTTGGCCCGGGAGCCTCACTGTCGTGGTCCATGCGGCGTTCCACTTCTCGGACCTCGTTTCCGGACCGGGCGGCAGGATCGGCGTGCGGGTGCCCCCACCATGTGCGGCCCGGGCCCTGGCTGAATTGTCCGGCGGCTGGCTCACGGCTACGAGCGCAAATCTTTCGGGCGATCCAAATCCCGACACCATTGGCCGAATCGCGGGGAGCGTGCGAGACGCGGTGGATCTGGTCCTCGACGACGGACGTGCTCCGGGCGGAGCTCCATCGACCGTTGTGGAACCGCTCGCCGACGGCGTACGCATCATTCGTCCCGGAGCCGTATCTTCGGGCGATCTCGAGAATTTTCTCAGTGATGCACTCGGCTGGAAATCGTCTTGACAGGTCCCTTTAGCGAGACTAGAATAGACGGATTGCTGGGGGATCGTCTAGCGGCAGGACGACGGGTTCTGGCCCCGTTAACCGAGGTTCGAATCCTCGTCCCCCAGCCAACGACGGAGATTGATCCCCATGGCCGAATTCCTCCATTCTCGCAATTCCGATACACATGAGTGAACCGGGGGTCCCATTTGGGGAGGGGAGACGATGTTCTCTTGCTGTTCTCGCGTGTTCTTGTCCGTCGGTCGGGACAAGGATGTCCGGTACGGCCGGACACATTAGTGGTTGGTCATTTGCTGCAGGCCCGCCGCAGGCAATCGCCTCATTACATTACGATGGTTATTGATGCGATGCGGAGATACGCATCATAATTCGTGATTGCGTCATTATTACCCGGCCGGAAGGAGGAGCTCCGATGCCGACCCGGATCCTCATTGTGGAAGATGAAGGGGTCATCGCCAAAAATCTTGTCCGATCGCTTTCGAACGTCGGTTACGAGATTGCGGGAATCGTTGATTCCGGCGAGGATGCGCTCCGCGTCGCCGAAGCGTCAAAGCCCGATTTGGTGCTCATGGACATCAAGTTGACGGGCACGTTGGACGGCGTGGAAGCCGCGGATAGAATTCGATCCCGTTTTGATATTCCCGTGGTGTACCTCACCGGATATACGGAACGAGACGTCCTCGAACGAGCGAAGAAGACCGAGCCCTATGGATATCTGGGGAAACCTTCCACTCTGCTGGAATTGAGAAGTACTATAGAGACCGCCATCTACAAACACCAGGCGGACAAACGCGTCAGAGAGAGTGAGGAACGATACCGATCCGTGGTGCGGAATGCGGCTGAGGCCATCGTGGTGATCCAGGACCTTGTATGCAAGTTTGTCAACCCCAAGGCAATCAAACTGTCGGGCTACTCGGAAGACGAGCTCGTGGGGATGCCGCTGCTGAATCTCGTTCATCCCGACGACAGGCCTCTCGCCGTTGCCCGCTATCAACAGATGTTGGCCGATGGGGCGGAACCCGGGCCGGTATCGTATCGATTCGTCGACAAGAACGGCAACGTCAGGTGGCTCGAAATAAACACGGTCATAATCACGTGGGAAGGCAGGAACGCGGGTCTGTCCCTCGCGTCCGATGTCACGGATCGCAGACGCGTCGAGCGTACGCTTCGTGAAAGCGAGGAACGATATCGGCAGCTCGTGGAAAATTCCATGACCGGAATCTATACCCACGAGAACGGTGTGTTCACTTACGTCAATCAACGCCTCTGCGACATGATGGGATATTCCAGTGAGGAAATTGTCGGCGAACATTTCTGGAATTTTGTGCATCCGGACGACCGAGAAGCCATCAAACGGCGCGGTCTGGCGATTTCTCAAGGTGAACGGCTCGATCCTTACGTAGAGTTCAGGGTCCTGTGCAAGAACGGCGAGACCAGGTGGTTTCAGGTCTTGTCCACACCGATGAGCCGCCATGGACACACGGCCAACCTGGGTAACGTCGCGGACATTACCGATCGCAAAAGAGCCGAGGAGAGAATCCGGGAAAGCCTCAGAGAGAAGGAAGTAATGCTTCGAGAGATCCATCACCGGGTGAAGAACAACCTCGCGGTGATCGTCAGTCTGCTCGGTCTCCAGTCGCAGTACGGCGAGGGCGTACCAGGGCACAACCCCTTTGAGGAACTCCAGGATCGCATTCGGTCGATGGCTCTGGCGCACGAGTTTTTGTATCAATCGGACAACTTGGCGGATCTCAGGATAGACCACTACATCGACTGTCTGGTATCTCACCTGGTCAGATCGATTGCGGACGTCGGTACTGAAGTGGTATTGACGAAAGAAATCGACCCAATATCGTTCAATCTCGATACGGCAATCCCCACGGGCTTCTTATTGACCGAACTTATCTCCAACTGTCTCAAGCATGCGTTTCCCACGGGGAGTCGGGGGGAGATCCGATTGTCACTGCATTCCCTCGGGGAAGGACAATTCGAGTTGATTGTTGCCGATAACGGCGTGGGCATGCCGGAGGATGTCGACCTGAGCAATCCTCGGTCGTTGGGGCTGGACTTGGTAGGCGTCTTTGTAACTCAACTTCAGGGCACGATCGAGATTCGGCGGGACCAGGGAACCGAGGTGCGAATTCGGTTCAAGGAAGCGGCAAGAAAACGCACAATGCCTTGAAACGCGACGTCGCGGCATTTGCCGGAGGTCTTGTGCGAGGTGCAAACCTTCGTTTCGTTCCCGGAAGGATTTCCCGTCCCCCTTGGGCACAGGAGGAGCGGGGAGGATTGACTTGTTTGGCCGGCTCGGTGCATTGAATCGTCAATCTGGGCCTTGACGGCGGTTGATCTCATCCGAACATCGGCAGCCGATTTCAGGTCTTCCCTCCCAATGGGGAGCGATATGAGCCATGGGCTTCATCTTACCGTCGTGAGCCGGGTCTTGGTCAAGACGGACCGGCCTCGCTCAGAACCTCTCCATCGGGTCCCAACAATCGTATACTGGTGATCGTTTCTCCCACCTGGTGAGTCGAGCAACTGAGGCACGGGTCGAACGCTCTTATGACGGCTTCCACTCGGTTGAGCATGCCCTCGGAGATATCCTTCCCGTTGAGGAATCGCTTTGCCGTCTGCATGATTCCTCGGTTCATTGCAAGCTCGTTGTTGCCGGTAGCCACGATCAAGTTCGCCCACGTCACCAGACCGTGCTCGTCGACTTTGTAGTGATGCACCAGAGTACCCCTAGGCGCTTCGACCACACCGATTCCTTCCTCGTAATTCGGTTGGGCGACCGCTCGCACATGCGGACTCCGGATGTCGGGATCGTTGAGGAGCATTTCCATGGTTTCCACCGCATACAGGATTTCAATGAGCCTGGCGTAGTGATTGTAGAAGGAACTCAAGGCCGGCCCCCTTCCGAGGCTTCGAAACTCAGCCCATTCCTGATCGGCCAAAGGTGTCCCGCAGCCGTCGACGATATTCAGTCGAGCGGCGGGTCCCACACGGTACATGCCCTCCTCAGGACCCAACGGTTTGTAGTAGGGCGCTTTGAGATACGACCACGGCTTTACGGACTCTCCGATGTAATCGGCATATCGCTCCGGTTGAACGGAGTCCGCGACGATATCTCCCTTGTAATCGATCAACCTCAGCTTGCCGTCAATGAACTCCAGATTGCCAAGATCATTGACCAAGCCCATGAACATGCTGGGGAAATTGGCGAAGAATCGAATTTCCTCTCTGTGTTCTTCCAGAGAATTCTTGAACCAGTCCAGGGTCCGCCGGACAATGGTCATGGCCTCGGGAAGCGGGGACATCACCTGGTCGATGTCCTCACTGTCGAGGGGCTCGTTGACTCCGCCGGGTACGACCCACGCCGGATGGATTCGTTTTCCCGCAAGAGCCTTGATGGTTTCTTGACCTATTGACCGAAGACGTATCCCGTCTCTTGCGATGGAGGGATAGCGTTCGACCACGCCGAACAGGTTACGTTTCGTACGATCATAGTCCATGCCGAGAATCAAGTCCGGGAGGGACAAGTGAAAGAAGCTCACCGCATGAGACTGGATGATTTGCGCGCAATTGATGAGTCGCCTGAGTTTTACCGCGGGGTCCGGAACACGAACCCCCAGTATCTGATCGCAGGCCTTTGCGGAAGCTATTGAGTGAATGATCGGACAGATTCCGCATATTCGTTGAGTCAGCGAGGGCATTTCATAGTACGGACGCCCCTCGCAGAGTTTCTCGAACCCTCTGAATTGGGTGACGTGTAAGCGCGCGTCGCACACGTCCCCGTTTTCATCGAGAAAGATTGACACCCTGCCGTGACCCTCGATTCGAGTCACCGGGTCGATGACAATCGTTCGCTCCATCACGTTGCCTTTCCTACATCTCAGGCGCCGAAACGCGTGATGATCGAGGAACCTGTCGGACGGCCGTCCAAGAGTTCGCTCATCAGGTTGAATATGGCCTCCGGCGGTGGAGGACATCCCGGTAAGAATCTGTCGACATCCACAAATTCGTGGACCGGTCGCGAGCGTTTAAGTAAGCGTGGGACCTCAATTCCAGGCACTTGCCCCCCGATGGCGGCATTGTGCACATAAGCCCGTTCCAGTACGGCCTCGACACTGAACCGGTTTCTCATGGCCGGAATATTTGCCGTCACCGCGCAGTCCCCCAGAGACACGAGGAGCGTGGTGCGCTCTCGAATCAGGCGGATTTTCTCCGCGTCATCGCTGGTACTCACGGCCCCTTCGACGAGGGTAATACTTACGTCTTCCGGGAATTCTTTTGAGTCAACCAGCGGACTGTACACCAGCTCAATTCGGTCGGCCAGGTCAAGCACCCGCTCGTCCAAGTCGAGCAGAGACATGTGGCAGCCCGAACATCCATCAAGCCACACGGTAGCAACACGGGTATGGTTCATTGTTGTGCTCGCACGCTATTTTCGACTTTCGCGACGCATCATTTCCAGGTACGGCAGGAACTGCCTGCGTTTGCTCATTTCCGAGACTGATTTGCCCTTTTCCGACAGAGCCCCGGTGGGGCAGACATGCACGCACTTGCCGCAACCCGTGCATGTTTCCGAGGTGCCCCAGGGCTGATTGAGATCGGTTATGACCTTGCACAAGATCCCCCGCCCCATGACGTCCCATGTATGCGCTCCTTCCACTTCGTCGCACACTCGGATGCATCTCAAACAGAGCACGCACCTGTTGTGGTCCACGGAAAATCTGTCGTGAGAAGCATCGATAGTGTGTCTGGGATACAGATACTCGTACCGAACATGGGACATGCCGAGCGTGACGGCCAGATCTTGGAGCTCGCAATGGCCGTTGGATACGCAGACCGAACAGACGTGGTTGCGCTCGGAGAAGAGCAGTTCGAGAATCTTCTTCCGGTACTCGTTGAGACGCGGTGAATCGGTCATGACCTCCATGTCCTGTCTCGGAAGCGTTACGCAGGCAGGAAACAGCTTGTCTGAGCCTTTCACCTCCACCATACACAGTCTGCAGGCGCCTCTTTCCGAAAGACCGTCCAAGTGGCACAAAGTGGGAATGAAGATCCCGTTTTGTCGAGCGACCGTGAGGATCGTCTCATCCTCTCGGGCAGTTACGTCCCGGCCGTCGATCTTGAAGGTCAAGATACGAACCGGGTTTACATCGGTGCGAGGCTTGCCCTTGAAATAATCTCGGTCCGTCATCATACCTCCCCGACGCCGCCGACTTGGCAAACGCCGGCGGGACACGTCTTATCCTCAATGTGTTGTCGGTACTCTTCTCCAAAGTACCGAAGCGTGCTCATAACAGGGTTGGGAGCCGTCTGCCCCAGGCCACAGAGGCTCGTGCGCTTGACGACGTCGCACAGATCTTCCAGTCTCGCCGGATCGTTGGGTTCCGCGGTTCCCGAGGAGATCCTGCAGAGGAGGTTGTATATCTGAGTCGTTCCCACACGGCACGGGACACATTTCCCACACGACTCGCTCATGCAAAACTCCATGAAGAACTTGGCCACGTCCACCATGCACGACCCCTCGTCCATGACGATCATCCCTCCCGAACCCATGATGGAACCGATTTCGGCCAGAGATTCGTAATCGATGGGCAGGTCGAGATACTGCTCGGGAATGCAGCCTCCCGACGGCCCCCCGGTCTGCACCGCCTTGAAACGGGCATCGCCGGGGATGCCTCCGCCGATGTCAAAGACGATGTCTCGCAACGTGGTGCCCATGGGCACCTCAATGAGCCCCGTATTGTTGACCCGTCCGGCCAATGCGAACACTTTGGTTCCCTTGCTGCTCTCGGATCCAATACCCGAATACCAGGAACCGCCGCGTCGAATAATGGACGGGATGTTGGCCAGCGTTTCAACATTGTTGATAAGTGTCGGATATCCCCAGAGACCGAATTCCGCCGGGTAGGGGGGGCGGGGACGAGGTCTCCCGAGTCTCCCTTCGATGGACGCGATCAGAGCCGTTTCCTCGCCGCAAACGAATGCTCCGGCACCAAGTCTGACCTCCACCTTGAAGCTGAATTTGGTGTTGAAGATGTTATTGCCCAGTACGCCGAATCGCTCGGCGTGCGCGATGGCGGTGCGTAAGCGTTTCACGGCCAGAGGATACTCCGCCCTTACGTACACGAACCCATGAGCGGCCCCGACCGCGTACCCGGCAATGGCCATGCCTTCGATGACGCGATGAGGATCGCTCTCCAGGACGCTGCGGTCCATGAATGCGCCGGGATCTCCCTCATCGGCATTACACACCACAAACTTCGTACCGTTGACGGCCTTGAAGACGGTCGTCCATTTCAATCCGGTCGGAAACCCCGCACCTCCTCGTCCGCGCAGACCTCCGGCCGATACCTCGTCTATGACCTCGCCGGGAGTCATCAGGCGCACGGCGTTATACAGAGCTTCATATCCGGCCCGACCGATGTACTCCTCGATCCGTTCGGGATCGATCAGCCCACAGTTCTCCAACACGATCTTCTTCTGTCGTTGAAAAAAGGGCAGCTGACCGGAACAGTCGAGTCGACTCAACGGCTCCCCTCCCAAACTGTCGAGCACATCCGAGACGTCGCTTACCTGAACACCCTGATAGTACGTTCCATCCGGTTGAATCGATATCAGAGGGCCTGCCGCACAGAGGCCCAGACATCCTACGCCTTTTACGTTGCACCAGTTTTCCCAGCCTCGACGGCTGACTTCCTTCTCCAGTGTGTCTTTAATCAATCCGCTTTGACAGGAGAGACAGCCTGCGGCAACACAGACGTGAATTCGATGCCGAAACCCCTCCTGCCGATCCTCTTCAATTCTTGCGATGCCCTGAAGATCTTCAAACGTCAGCGTCATGGTCGGCCCACCTCTGTATGGTATCCAATACCGCGGCCGGGGTCATCTTTCCGCGGACTTCTCCGTCAAAAACAACGGCCGGTGCCAGGCCGCATGCTCCCAAGCATCGGGCGGTGACAATTGAAACCAGTCCGTCCTCAGTCGTGTTACCGGGGCCGATTCCCAGGGATTCTTCGATACCCTTGAGGATGTCCGAAGCGCCTCCTATGTAGCAGGCGGTGCCCTTGCACACCACACACGTGTGTTCGCCCGGCGGTTGCAGTGAAAAATAGTGGTAGAAGGTCGCCACCGCGTACACCCGGCTCAGGGGAACATGTAGCGACTTGGCTACGTATCTGAGACTGTCCGTGTCGAGGAATCCGAAATGCTCCTGCACGGAATGCAGCGTTTCAATCAGCGCGTGCGCCTCATATCCGTGCCGGCGCATGGTCCGGTCCACAAATCGTCGACGAGCATCGTCCAGGGATTCGGAGGCGCGATGAACCTTTGCTTCCAAGGCTGTC
The DNA here is from genome assembly GCA_031082285.1 of Desulfomonilaceae bacterium. Classification (GTDB taxonomy): domain Bacteria; phylum Desulfobacterota; class Desulfomonilia; order Desulfomonilales; family Desulfomonilaceae; genus JAVHLK01. The sequence goes on along the minus strand of JAVHLK010000037.1, from coordinate 36,606 downwards.
TCCTGTGTCCCGACCATGGGGCGGGGACGTGTTGGGCGACGGGTCTCAGAACCGACGCGAGGTTTCCCGTGAACCGTCAAGGCGCACTTCCGTCCCTGCCGGCCGATTCCCGCAAGTCACGGGACGGCCGGGCCGATCATGACGCACAATTCGGGACGGGTGCTTCTCTCCCAGGCTGACGATTCGCCGGTTCAGGATCTGACGATGAGCACCGGGCAATGGGCTCCACGCAAGACTCGCTCCGCCACGCTTCCCAGAAGAATGTGCCGAAGGCCGGTCCACCCGCGAGTCCCCATGACAATGAGGTCTGCCGACTCGTCCTTGGCCGCGGCGATGATGTCCTCGGCGGGAACCCCGACTCGTGAGAGGGTGCTGACCTTGTCTATCTTGCCGCGGAGCTCCTCCACTTTCTTCTGGAGTTTTTCCTTGGCCATGTCCTCGAGGTCCCGCACCACATTTCGGACATCCATCGGGATCCCTTCCGAGTATGCGGGATAACCGGCCCACGAATCGACGACGTGCGTGATGACGAGATGTGCGTCCAAGGCATTCGCATATTCCAGGGCCGTTTCCAGCGCCTGTTCCGAATTTTCGGAAAAATCGGTGCAGCAAAGTATCTTCTTGGGCAGCATTTTTCTCCTCCATGTGTGTGTTCAAGGGGTGTCGGATTTCTTTACAAGTTGAAAACCATCGATTGTTCAAGGGAGACCGTCATCCTCCCGGCTTCCCTGAACCCGGTACATCACCGTTTATTAGATCTCGGCTTCTGTTCGCACTGCCGTTCGGCAATCGTTTCACGGCATTGGGAAATGCCGACTGACCGCAACGCTGCTCGGCGCTGCGGTGAACCGTGCTCGTTGCGGTCAGTCCACCCATGACGTCATGGCCGTACGACGCGACCGGACAGGGGCGCGCCTCGGGAAAACCTATGGTCCGGAGGTCGTCCCAAGCTCCATAAGCGTCTCGGCCATCTTCACCACATATTCGTTTGCAGACTTGAAGGAATCCAGGATGTCTCGGTACATGGAAGACGCTTCGATTGCGCAGAATCCGGATTCCAGTCTCCGCCAATGGGCCAATTTGAATTCCTCGAACCGATCGTTCAGCAGATGTCCCGAGGAGATGACGGCTTCCAGTAACGTTCTGTTCGGAGTGCGAAACGCGTCGCGCAAGTTTCCCATGTTTTCCAGCATGCCGTTGAAGAGCACATCCAACTCCGCGTAAGCCTTGTCACTGAACGGAATCCCGTTCTTTGCCTTGATGCGGCAGCAGTTCAGTATGCTCTCGAACAGGTCCCCAATCCTCTCAAGCCGATAGGGAAATCGAATCACACCCGTGAGAAGGTCCTTCCGTATCCCCGACCCAATCAAGTGTTGTGTGAGAAACTTTTCCTGCGCGTGCACCTCCTTGGCCAAACCCGCGCAGCGGTTCATCTGGCCCGCGTCCCCGGAGAAAACCGCCTTTGACAGCAAACGACACATCTCGATGAGTTTGCTGATCATGATGAGGAGGCCCTCCTCCAAGGAGACCGTTTCGCTCACCGGCCTCTCGTAAAGCTTCTCAATCCTCAGAGCCTCTTCATCCAGGCGAGGACTCAACATCCTGAAAGGATTAAAAAAGAGCTGCTCTTCTTTCATCTTGCCCTCCCACGTTGCGATATGGCATCAGAGCGTCAAGGTCTCCTGATTCACCGTCCGGGCGCCGAGGCAGCACGGCGCGGCATGGAGTCCGATGTTGTCTCCCGAATCTTGGACCGGTTACTCTCATCGTCACGCCGGACCTGGGCGAGCGACAGGCGTGCCGCAACGAGAACCCCGACGTCGGCGAGAACACTCGGAGGCTCACTTTGCACCCGTTCCGTCGAGAAGTGTTCGGTATACGTGTGATCCGGTCCCGCTATCACGCACAGGCATTCTCGCGCGCTCCTTCTCCACTGCTCCAGAGCGCAGTCTCCAACATCCCCGGCGACCACTCGCCAACCCGCGTCGATCAACGCTTCGATCTGTTTTTCCCACACGATCTCTCCCTCCCTCGACCCTGTCGGAACAGAGTGTGTAAACAAATCCGACAGCCCGGAAACACCTATGTTTCCACCAACTCTCGGTATGTGTTTCTTTCGGCGGTCTCCCGTGTCCATGTGCTCCTGCCGTGTGTCACGAATACCGCATCCCTCGAGCCGATCCGCACGTGCCGGGGACTTCCGTGCCCGATTGGTACCGTCTCACCGTCGCGTACTCACATGCTCGAATCCGGCGGTAATCTCGCTCAAAAACGATGCACATAATGTGCCAGGAGTGCCGAAATACGTGCACGGAAGATTCGCCGCAGATTGCACGGCCATCAAAGGAATCCGAGGATTGCTCTCCATTTCGGATACTTCTCCGGTACTTGCAGTAAATCCTGTCTGAAATGAGGTCCTTCGTATTCTTGCCGAGCAATTGAATCACGAGACAAAACAAGGCTGGACAGACATCCCGCCTCTTGATATGAGAGGACACGTGAGCGGCAATCCCCGGGTGTGTGGACAGGCCACGGGCGGGTGGCTGCGGGAGACGTCATGCGGAATACCAATACGAGAAATTCTTTTCGCCGTTGGTTTCGTCTCGGCACACGTATCTCTTTGCTGATCGGTCTCGTCTTGCTTGCGACGACGCCTGCGACTGCGCTGTGGCTTCCGTGGGCGACCGAGAGGGACAGAGTTCAGAAGATAGCGAGCGACGTGTGGAAGGCACTGGCAAGGAACGACTTGACGACGGTGAACTTGTACGTGTCCGGAGACGGGGTAGAGAACTTTGTGCAACAGGAGATCAATCTGATCAAGAACTTGCAAATTACGGACTATGAGTGCCATGTGCGTAATTTTCAACTTGATGCGGTCAGCGGGACACGGGCCATCGTGGTACTGGAAAAGATCGCGACACAGCGGAACGGCAGACAAGTCATACGAACGGACATGTCGGTCTTCGGCAAGGTGGACGGACAATGGAAGATCGTAATGGAAAAGCCGAAGAGAAGGAGAAGTCTGGAAGACTTTGACACGCTTCACTTGTTGCAGAGCGAGGCGAAAGGCGACCTGCCGAACGCGGTGAAGGGAATCGGGGCCGAGGACGGTTCGGCGCCGGGGGGCCCGGAGATGAACATCCCTACCGTGAGATGAAAGGACGGACAAGGCCCCATGCGCGATGATTGCGTATTCTGCAGGATCGCGGACGGGAAGGCGCCCGCGGACCTCGTCTATGAGGACGATCGAGTAGTCGCTTTCTGGGATGCGAATCCCGCCGCTCCTCTTCACATTCTTATCGTTCCTCGTGAACACATCCCCACGCTTAACGACGTACCGCAGGACAGCGACATTATCTCTCACTGCGGACTTGCAGCCTCGAAGATCGCCGGCATGTTCGGAGTGGCTCAAAGCGGTTATCGATTTCTCATCAATGTGAATCGTGGGGGCGGGCAGGTGATCTTTCACCTCCACGTCCACCTCATCTCCAAGAATAGACCCGAGCCGGACAGGCGGCCGGAATCGTGAATAACCACATGACCGATTACTCAAGCGATTGCATTTTCTGCAAGATCATCCAAGGAAAACTGCCTGCTCGTAAGGTCTACGAAGACGACCTGACCATGGCCTTTTGGGACGCGAATCCCACATCGCCCATCCACATCCTTATCGTACCGAAAACCCACATTCCCACGCTCAACGACGTTGCCCAGGACGACACTTTGATGTGCCGTATCGGACAAGCGGCGCAAAAGATTGCCAAAGACTTTGGAGTCGCGGAGTCGGGGTATCGACTGTTCATCAATGTGAATCGTGGAGGGGGGCAGGTAGTCTTTCACCTCCATGCTCACCTGGTTGCAGGCAACGACGTGGGCACGTTCTTCATCAAAGCGGCTATTGGCACGGCCATTCTGTGGCGGAAGCTGGTGTCGTTCGTGAAGGGCCCGAAGCGTTAGCACGTCCAACCGGGGAGCATTCGGACTGTCTTTCACGCGGCGGCAACGGATCGGCGCCGAGTACGTGACCGAAACGCAGAAACATACTATGTGGAGCGCTTCATACGCGCTTGATCGTCCGCCGCATGGGAGGCGATTCCGACCGCGTCATCCTTGTATCTCTATGTCGTACCGACCGATCTCAATTCTGGCGGGGGCCGCGTCGATCTCAATGTCAAAACGGCGGCGCCACTTCATCTGAGCGATAAGGAAGTCAAGCCAATGCTGTTCGTCTTGATTCGCGGGTTTGTGTGTGGACGATTCGAGTCGGTCCATGTCTCTTCTCGTCGTGGGCCTACGGAAGATACCCGATTGGAAATTCCACATCATGACCGAGCAATCGTGGCTTCCGCTCACCAGAATACGGCTTTCCGGATCCGTCGTGAGGCAGGTGACCGGACCGGAGTGACCTTCAAGGATCCCCCAAGGAGTTCCCTCGGGCATTACCCAGAGCCGTACCGAGCGGTCCCATCCGGCCGAGGCCAATACCCGACCGTCATTGCTTATCGCCAGGGACGTCACAACGTTGGAGTGGCCCGTGAGTTTCCGGACCATTGTCCCGTCACCCGAATTCCAGAGTATGACGTCGTTGTCCGAACTTCCGCCGGCGATCACGGCTCCGTCGGGAGTGAACACGAGAGACCGCACCGTCATTGAGTGGCCTCGCAGTACTGCGAGCAGCTCTCCGCGTGGAACGCTCCAAAGCTTGACGGCCGCGTCCTCTCCCCCGGTGGCCAATACCGTTCCATCCGGACTAAAGACTGCGGACCGAACGGACCGCGTGTCGGCCCCAAGAGTCGTGAGGAGGGTTCCGTCACGCATCCGCCACAAGCGGCACGTCCCGTCATAGCATCCGGCCGCAAGCAGTCGTCCGTCGGGGCTCATGGCGAGGCATGCAACGCCCTTCACGTGTCCGGTCAACACCTTGGAAGGTTCACCGTCTTGAGTTGTCCAGAGCACCACCCGGTCTTCCGCCCCGCAGCCGCTTGCCAGCATTGAGCCGTCCGGGTTGGTTGCCAGCGCGGTGACGGGATGCCGATGAGCCGCCCACTTGTTCACAAGCGTTCCGTCCGAGATTGCCCAAAGCCTGACCGTGCCGTCCCAACCGGCGCTGGCCAGCACACTCTCAAAGTATGAACTGACGATCAGCCTGGATACTCTACGACCGTGAGCGGTGAATGCAGCGAACGGTTCGTCGACCACGCCGAGGATGGGTGCTTCACTCACACAGTGAAGGGCAAGGGTGCGGAGTCTGTCGAATCCGTCCCAATCTTCCCGTCTCTCGGGTAGCCATGCAACTTCATCCAGCCGCCTGAGCGCTCGAACGGACCACACCGCAGGCGCGGTCTGTGCCAGTCGCCACAATGTCGACCAGTCCCGGCGGTCGTCAACAATTCCGAGAGTTACCTCCCACTCACGGATCGTCATCTCGCCCATGCGGCGCCGATGCCTCACTCCCGCAACCAGTTCCACCAGTTCGAGACGACCGGCCCGACGGGCCGTTGCCGCAATGCGCGAGCGTAGATCCTTTCCGCCGTGCTCGTAAAACTCGGTCATAATGCTCATGTCGAAATCCAGGCTCTCGTACTCGTCCCACTGTTCCGTGAGAAAGTAGAACAGTGCCCGGAATCGGCCTTCGAAAGGTTTACATCCTCTGCTCAACGCAATATCCCGTGCCCTGGTGAGGCCGTGTTCGATAACCACCCGGCAGAGAGCATCCTGGAAATCCTTGTCGGGTGCCAGGGCGTCAATGGCGGTCTCGGCCCGTTGAACCACGACAGGATCGGTGTCCTCCAGCGCCAGGATCAGAGAGTACGCGTATGTCGGCCCGTCATCCGTGACGATCTCCAATCTGTCGTTCTTCAATGCCGACAGGACTCTGACTATCGCAGGCTTTGAGGCAACGTACCCCCCCTCCGTAATTGCAGGGTCGAGCAGTTCGGACCTGTTGTGAGCCCAGATGTCGGCGAATGTGTCGACGGCCTCCCGGTCTTCGAGACGCGGCAGACAGTCTCGTGCCCGTTGAGCGAGGATTTCGTCCTCATCGGAACATGCGTCAATGAGCGGTTGGACGACGTCTGCGCCGGCACGCCTTATGACGTCCGTTCGGCCGCATGCAAGGGCTGAGAGCACCATCACTGCCGGGGGCCTCCTTGCCACGATTTTCCCGCGTTCGATCAACTTCCGAAGACGGTCGGCCCGTCGATGCGCCCACAGCGCACACAGCGTATCCAAGGCGTCCTCGTCCCGGAGGCGCCCGAGGCAGTCGAATGCCCTTTCCCGGAGGACTTCGTCGTGATTTTCCAATGCCTTGACGAGGGGCGGCACAAGATCGGCAGTGCCGTGAACGAGCGTGTCCAGGTCTCCGGATTCCAAACACCGGAATACCTTCATGTGGGACGCGAAGCCGGGGACGTATCCCCGTTCGGTCAGCAATGCCGTCAGACGAGGCTCCCGGGTGATGCACCACAGCTCGTACAGGGGAGTGACGGATCCTCTCTCGGCAAGTTCCTTCAGTGTCTCGACGAGGGCATCCCGGAGGGCTTTCTCGCCTTTGCCGTTCAGTATCTCCGCCAAGGCGCGCAGTGCGGCGGGGGAACAATCCAGAGCCCATTGCTCCAACTCGATGGGTGAGGGGATCGGGTGCTGTTGACTGCAAGTCATTGGGCTCGAACCAAAGAGCTTTTGTTGAGATGCCCATTATACGCGGATGTCTGAGAAGATGCCAACCGTGATTTGTCCTGATGCCTGCTCGGGATGGGACCCCTTGCACGGCATGGTCCCGATGGGGAAGTCATATCGGCGATATCCCGGCGTATTGAGTAGGACCGGCGTCCTCGCCGGTTGTATTGAAGGGAAGCGGCAAGATACCGGCATATTGAGTGGGATCGGTATTCCGCTGGTCACGCTATTCGCGGGTCGCGTGGATATGTGGGCGCCCTTGCCGCCTCCTACGCCTGTCCCACGGACCCTATGGATGCCGATTGAGCTCGACCCTCGGCAAGCCATTGTCTCAAATCCCGGACGGTCTCCCGTTGGGAACGGCTGATGGGAACCTGTCTGGACAGAGCGGCAAGGATGTCCCCGGTGGTGAAATCCCTTCCGGGCAAGCCTCGATCGCTGAACGCGCGGTACATGGCATCAATGACGGCCTGCTCGATTTCCGCGCCGACATAGCCGTCCGAGGCTTCGACCAATGCGTCGAGGTCGTATCCTTGTACCGGTCGCTTGCGCTTGCGGATATGCACCTGGAAAATCTCCCTGCGCTCGGCGGCCGAGGGGAGATCGAGAAAGAAGATCTCGTCTACGCGACCTCTCCGCAAGAGTTCCGCCGGCAGCAGTGATATGTTGTTGGCGGTGGCGACCACGAAGACCGGCCTCGTCTTTTCCTGCATCCAGGAAAGAATGCTTGCGAAAACCCGCATGGACGTCCCCGCGTCGCCGCCTCCCACGGACAGTCCCTTTTCGATCTCATCGATCCAGAGCAGACAGGGGGCCACGGTCTCCGCCAGGGAGAGCGCTCTCCTGGTGTTTTCCTCCGACTGGCCCACCAGCCCCGCAAAAAGAGCCCCCAGGTCCAAACGTAGCAACGGGAGCCTCCAGAGGTCGGCAATCATCTTGGCCGTCAACGACTTGCCCGTCCCGGGAATACCGATAAGCGCAATACCTTTGGGCGCGGGGAGTCCGTAATCCCGTGCTTCCTGCGTGAACGCCCGCTCGCGCATCCGAAGCCACTCCTTCAACTCGTCCAATCCTCCCACGTCCGCGATGGTTTCCGACGGGGTGAAGAACTCAAGTGCCCCCGATTCACGAACCACCTGCTTCTTTTCCCGGTTGACCAGATCGATGTCCCGTTCGTCCAGACCGCCCTTTGAGATAATGGCCTTGGAGAAGATTCTCCTCGCATGGTTTGTCGAGAGTCCCAGAGCCGCGGCCAGGAGCTTCTCCCGTCCCTGTGGCGTGAGGTTGAACCGGACTCCCGGAGCCGCGGTGAGCGAGGATAGAATGTCGTCCAACTCTGCGATGCCGGGGGATGGGAACTCCAACATGACCGCGTCGTCCTTGAGTTCATCCGGGACGCGCCAAAACGGCATGGTGAGGATTATGGTCTTCCGGATGAATCTGAACCTCTGAGCGAGATCGCGAAGCTTCCGTACCACCCTCGGTTGCCCGTTCCAGCACTGATGAAAATCGAGCAGGACGAACACCGAATCATCCGGGAGGTTCTCCATTGCCGTAAGTGCGCTCAGGGGGTCCTTGGCACTTGGAGGAGCGCCTTCCCCGAGAATGACGCGGAAGAACTCTCCGTGGTCCCAGGCATAAAGTCTGCGGTCGGTCTTCCTGCACACCCTCTCGATCCGATCGATGATGCATTCTTCTTCCAGCGAGGGTATACAGATCAGCGTGAAACGAGATCGGAAGTAGATCTCCAAGTCTTTATCAAAATCCATTTCAATGCCTTTCATCGGGTTCAAGTCCCGCCGTGGATTCCGTGCGACGGTCCCTCGATCCGCCCGGTGCTGCGGAGGCGGCCTCCGGGACATGCGGCGGACTGATGCCGCTTACGGAAATCATTCCTCTGTCGTCGATGGAGATCTCGGCCGGCGGCGTCTGCTCGATGTCGTGCACACGGTAACGATCCGTCTCCATGTGAACGACCTGATTGGAAGAACCGCGGAGCCCCGCGGCAGTACGGAGTTCCCTGACGAAACGGCCGGCGATGAGCACGTCCACCGTCTTGATAATTTCATCTCCATGGTGAACGGATAGGGCTTCTTGCATCGAATAGCCGGTAAAAAGTATCACGGATAGACTCGTGCGGCCGCGCAGACCGGCGAGGAGACGCAACAGTGCTCGCGATTGTTGGAACGGTTCGCCTCCCGAGATCGTGACGCCTTCCACGGTATCCCGGATTGCCGTGATACGTTCGATTATGGTTTCCACGGGGACGAGAAAGCGAGGTTCGTGCGAGTGGGACTTCGGGTTGAAACACCCCGGGCAGGCCAGTGTACACCCTTGAAGCCAGATCACTGACCGAACGCCGGGGCCGTTGGCCCTGCTGGAGTCCATCATCGCGTGCACGTTAAGAAGCGAGGGTCACCTCGGCCGACCAAAGTTGGAGAACTACATGCAAACGAGAGAACGGATGCGGAATACCGCAGCCACCAATACGCATCGAAGGAGAATAGTTGTCAAGGGTTAATGTGATCGAGCGCCCGATTATGGTTGATTGTCACGCCCACAGTGAGTTATGTTTGTGGGCGGAGTGAGCCGGTTATTGGTGAGATTTCTCGTGTCTCAACATTTCTCGCCCCCCCCCCGACAGGCTTGATCGGGTGCAGGAGAGGTTACTCTTACACGCTCAAATGGTGAATCACGAGGTGCATTGGCGGCAACATCGTGAGTCGGCCACATGATTCCGGTGATTTTGTCTTCCGGCGATGATGTTATGTGCGTTATTGCAGACGGTTTTTCGTGTGCGAGCTCACTTTGGAGGGATCCGTTCCCTCGGACTTGAGTCATGGATGCCGAGTCCGGCGAGGAAACGATTACGGGGCAATTGTGAGAACACAGTGGAGGGTGACATGAAGGATTACGAGCTTACACGAAATCAGGGTGGGGACGTCCAGGGTACGGTTCAGTCGATGAAGACTCTTTCGGCCCCCGGAAAGGGAGGCAGAAAGCTGGACGAGCACATGCGCAAGGCAAGCGCCAAGACAGATTATTACTCTCACCACGCGCCGTTGGGGATGGTCATCATAAGCAAGGAAGGATCTTTTGAGTATGTGAATCCCAAGTTCACACAAATGTTCGGCTACGCTTTGGACGAGGTTCCCGACGGGAAGACCTGGTTCAGAAAGGCATATCCCGACGACCGCTATCGGCACGAAGTGATCAGAACCTGGCTCGGCGTGGCAACGGACTCCGACAAGGGAGAACTGACATCCAAAATATTCACGGTCAAGTGCAAGAACGGCGAGCTCAAGACAGTACATTTCAGGCCGGTACAACTCGAGTCCGGACAGTACTTGATGACGTGTGAAGACATCACGGAGCTCACCAAAGCCGCGGAAGCACTTCGGCTGGAAAAGGCGAAATTCCAGGTCCTGGCGGAAAACCTTCCCCTCGGCGTTGTCTTGATTTCCGAGGACGGGACATACGAGTACGTCAATCCAAAATTCACACAGATGTTTGGATACGACCTGAATGACGTGCCCAACGGGAGGGAATGGTTCAAGAAAGCGTTTCCCGATCCTCGGTACCGTGAAGAAGCGATGTCCGCGTGGATCATAGGTCGGAAACCGGGGGAACAACGTCCGCGAACCTTTACCGTGACCTGCAAGGACGGTCAGCGTAAGACGGTGCATTTCAGGCCGGTACAATTGGAAACCGGCGAGCAGCTGATGACCTGTGAAGATGTGGCCGAATGCGTTCTTAGGATGATCTACGGGGTGACCGTAGAGTAGCGCGCTCTCGGTCCGCGCATGGACGCGGGAAGAGTCTTTCGCTTTGGCCGACTCGCCGATTCTTATCCGGGGTTCACGTGCTATGTCGCGGCCAGGCCGTTGTCCTGGAGGAAGCGCTTGAGATACGCGTTGAAGTCGTGGGGTTTTTCCACCATGACTAAATGCCCGGCCTCGGGAATCACGTGAAGCCGGGAACCTGAGATTGCGTCTCGGAGGAACTCGGAGTATTTGACCGGTGTCAGTTTGTCGTCCGCACCTACGATAATGCATGTGGGCAGGTCGATTTCGTGGACCCGCGACATGACGTCGAAGCCGTTGCACGCGGAAAAATCATGGTGAATGAGTTCACCCGACGCGGCCGAGAGTCTTTCGAGCACTTCTTGCCGAAGAGGATCGGGGGCGGCCGGAGAAATGCACAATGAGCCGATCATGGTGATGGAGGATTCCGGTGAGGTACGCAGCCCTTCCAGCAGTGCCGGCATCACTTTGAGACGAGCACCCGCGCCGACCAGTCCTATTGCCTTCAACCATGGTCTTGGCGACAGGGCCATGTGCTGCGCGACGGCACTGCCCAGTGAACAGCCCACCACGACCACGCGTTGCAAACTCAATGCCTCCACAAAATCCGTAACCCACTCCGCGTAAGCCGGCACCGATGTTTCGGCCGGAGGATCCGACTCGCCGTGACCGGGCAATTCAAGCGCAATTACGGTCGCCGTGGACGCGAGCCCGTCAAGCTGGCCGCGCCAATCTTCTCGGCTCCCTCCCGACCCGTGGATGAACACCACCGCAGGGGATGACTTGTCAAAATCCAAAGGTTGAACCGCATAGGCAAGCCGTCTCCCGCGAACACACACCTCAGGCATGATACGTTCCTCCAAGACGATCCAAGTCTTCGTCAACAAGATTGAAGGCCCGGCGAGCCTTCTCCTTCTCGTTCCCAGCCTCTGCCCTGAGCATGTCCGTCCTTCCCGCGTTCCCCGGGATTTCTGCTCCGAGAGGGCCCGGCAGGGACGCTACCGAGCACTTACAGGTATGCGCGACCGAATCTAGGAAATCTACCGCTAAGTCGGCAACAGGCCGAGGTCAATCCAGACTGATACCCTTGGGGACGATCACGACCCCGCCGGGCGAGATGGTGAACCGACTCTTATCGAACTCGGCGTCACATCCGATGGCGCATCCCGCCGGAATTTCCACGTGCTCGTCGACGATCGCCCTCTTCACGCGTGCACCGGGACCAACCGTGACTCCGTCCAGCAATACGCTCTCTGAGACGGTGGCTCCTCTGCTAATGCGCACATCGTGAGAGAGCACCGAACGGTCCACCGCCGCACCCGAAATGACGCATCCGCCGGAAAGAATGGAATTGGTTACCCTATAGTCGTCTTGGCCGTCGCGGTCGGAAACTCGCGACCGAACAATTCGCGCCGGAGGGACTTGCTCCTGGAACGTGCGGATCGGCCACTTCTTGTCTGAAAGGTTACACTGCGGTTCGTCGGAGCACAAATCCATGTTGGCTTCCCAATAGGCATCCAGGGTTCCGATGTCTCTCCAGTACCGACTCGTGGGGTTATGGGCCTCAGTGAAGCTGTGCACGTACACCCGGTTGGATTCAACCATGGCGGGAACCACGTTCTTGCCGAAATCGTGGTCCGACTCGAAGTCTTTGGCGTCATCGATAACCTTCTTGACCAGCACGTCGGTATTGAAGATGTATACCCCCATGGATACGAACGACGTATCGGGTTTACCGGGAACGGTCTTGGGTTCCGGCGGCTTCTCGTCCCAGTTGGTGATGCGAAAGTCCGAGTCGCATCCAATGACCCCGAACGCGGAGGCTTCCGCCCGAGGCACTTCCACACCGGCTACGGTCAATTCCGCGTTCGTTTCAATGTGGTAGGCCAGCATGTCGTTGTAGTTCATCTTATACACGTGGTCCCCGGAGAGGATCAACACGCGCTCCGGCCGCTCGGCCTGAAGAATATAGATGTTCTGGTAGATGCTGTCGGCCGTTCCTCGATACCAACGATCCACGTTGCGTTGTTGAGGAGGGATGCACTCGATGAACTCGTCCAATTCATGGCTGAAGATGCTCCATCCAAGCCGGATGTGCCGGTCGAGCGAAACCGACCGGTATTGAGTGAGCACGTAGATTCTTCGAATGTCCGTGTTAAGGCAGTTGGAAAGCGTGAAATCGATTATACGGTAGATTCCGCCAAACCTCACGGACGGTTTCGCAATGTGTTTGGTGAGCGGATACAGACGTTCCCCCTTACCCCCGGCCATCAGTATGCACAGAGTCTTCTTCATCTCTTCTTGAAGATTCATTCTCCCAGCAACCTCTTTATCTCTCTCATGAGTTTGGACGTATCCGACGATTTGACTACATAGGCGTCCGCTCCCCAGGTTGTGAAGTCTTCCCTGTAATGACTATAGGCCGTGTTCAAGATAATCGGGATACCCTTGTCTTGTCCCAGGATCTTTTCGAGTGTCTCGATCCCGTCCATGCCGGGCATTTGAATGTCCAACACGATGAGGTCCGGCGGATTGTTCTCCACCTCGGCCAGAGCTTCCTGGCCGGACTCTGCAAGAACCACCGCATATCCCTCATCCTCGAGTTCGCTCCTGTACAGCTCCCTTATGTGTCTTTCGTCGTCCACCAATAAAATTCTCTTCATGATTCGCCTCAACGCCGCCTCGAAAGGGTATGTCAAAGATCTTGTGACTGTTCCTCAACCGTTGCGGAATGGGTCGGTCCAAGGTGCGGAACATTGAGCCAGAGACCGCCCGTGACGTGAACACACTTGAGAAAACCGTTGCCGGTAATGAGATAACTCCTGCAATTCCCGGACTTTCAATAGCTTGCCTCGACCAAGTGTGTTCCACGCGGCAGAGGACCGATGGGATTCACCTTTCCACGAAAACTATCAATGCAGACGCGAAAGAGCAACTCTTTTCCTTGTCGAACCGGACCGGCCGGGAGCATTCGAGAGACAAACCTCGCTACCGGCGCGTCGAGGAGGACACTCGCACCGGCATCGTCTTATCGTCATGCGAGTCGGCATCGTTGCCGCCGTCGGCTTCCTTGGTCAATGTCGCTGCAATATCGTTCCTTATTTGTTCCGAGAGCTTGCGGACGGCAAGATTCACCGCACGGACTATGGATACAGGTTTCGGGTCGACGCTTGGCTCTTCGATCACGTAATCTTTGGCCATAATGCTCTTGCGAGCGCCGATCGGTGATTCAAAGTCTTTCAGTGTGACGTCGACGTGCAGGACCGCGGCGGCTTTCCCGTCCTTGACGACTCCCTCAAGCTTCTTTATCGTGCCTTCCAGGGCATACCTGTAACGGGCGCTGCTCCACTGATCGACCGTCTTCTCAAACAATCCGGACGCATCGAGGTCCCTCTGTATGAGTTCCGTCACCATGTCGGACGGGTCGAACTCCCACCGTTGGAGCGTTATCGTCCTTTCCTTGTCATCTGCGGAAGTCACCACCAAATGGTAGACGTCCACGGCATCGGTCAACAGGAAGCGGTAGACCATAAGTTTATCCGGTATTGAGGATTCGGCCGGCTTCTGTGGGGTAGGGTAGTCTATCACGTGATACCGAACCACGCTTCCGGTCCATATCGCGCACCCGGCCGCCGCGGACACGAAACCCAAGGCGCACACGTGGCGAAAAAGACTCAGGACAAAGCGTAAGGCGAGCGACACGCGACCCTTGAGAGTGGAATTGCCCTCTCCTGCAAACGAGTCTTGAGTGTGTCCGATTCGTTCCATGTTCTCGTGTGAAGCGTTGCAGGTCATTCGTATCGTGAGCAGGCATTTCGTTTGTCACATTGCCCGCCCCAAATCAATATATTCAATCAATCTCAACGTGGTTTCTCCGAATCGGTACCCCAGATGAACGCCCGGACGGGATTTTTCTTCCATTGTCTCGTCAGGTCGACAATATTGTCGGCACTGATCTCGAGCTTGCGGCTCAAGCGATTGATGTTATTGTCCGTTCGGCTTATCAGCCGGTTCGCGCTTCTTACGGTTTCCGTGCTTTCCGCCAGCAGTTCCGAAGTCTTGTCCAGGTTGCGAGTTATCGCTCTAGTCCGCTGTACTCGGGAAATTTCTTGATTCAACTTCCGAGCACCATCCTTCATTTCCGAAACGGTGGACGCGATCTCCGTCCCGAGGGTGTCGAATCCCGGATCGGATAGAATCTTGTCCAGTTTGGCCGTGACCCTGAGGAGATTCAGGGATATGTTCCCGACATCAACGTCCTTGATTTTTTGAAAGATGGCCTCCAGGGCATTGCCGATTTCTCGAATGTCCGACGGGTAGGTGGCGATCACGGGGTATTCAGGCTTGAAGGACAGCTCTATAGGTTCCTTCATTTGATCGGGTCTGAAGTTATCCATTTCCAGGTACTTCAGTCCCGTCAATCCCAGCATGTTTATCTTGATTCCCAGCCCCTCTGTGATCTCGAAATTCTTGTTCAAACTCAGTACGACCTCGATCAGTCTGCCGTCGGGAGCCAAGCGGATGCTCTTGACTCTCCCTACGGGTACGCCCCTGAACTTGACCGGTCCGGCCGTTTCCAGGCCTTGAACACTCTCGCTGAAATAGGCCA
The DNA here is from genome assembly GCA_031082285.1 of Desulfomonilaceae bacterium. Classification (GTDB taxonomy): domain Bacteria; phylum Desulfobacterota; class Desulfomonilia; order Desulfomonilales; family Desulfomonilaceae; genus JAVHLK01. The sequence continues at coordinate 21,516 of JAVHLK010000037.1, read as the reverse complement.
CCGCGGTCTGAGACACTTCCAGGAATCGGGATGCACCCAGCCATATCGTGATGACGATTGCCAGCGCCAGACTCACCACCACAAACAGACCTATCTTGAACTTCTGTACCTGGCTTGACATCTTTCTCTCCTCGACTTCTGACGGTCCCTCAACGGCGACGCCCTCCCTTCGGTACGTTTCGTAAAGGAGTTCGCAGCGCAGGCTCCGAAAGGGACATCTGAGGGTATTGGGCCATAGGTATACCGAGAGATTCAGCCGACTTCCGGAGTAACGATCTTACCGTACCGGCCCTCTATCATCTGCAGGGGAACGATTGAAGAAATCCACGACCCGCTGGTCCCGTGCGTTCTCTTTCAGTTCCCATGGACTTCCAGCTGCGATGATGTTCTTCTCATCTTTATCCAACATTATAACCCTATCGGCAACAGTGAGGATACTATGCAACTCATGGGTCACGATTACCACGGTCGTGCCCAGCGTCGCATTGATCCTGAGAATCGTCTGGTCGATCTCCGCACTGGTTACCGGATCCAGTCCGGCCGACGGTTCGTCGAAGAACAGAATCTTGGGGTCCAATGCCATGGCCCTTGCAAGTGCTGCTCGTTTTTGCATTCCGCCGCTCAACTCAGAGGGAAGCAAACGTTCCTTCCCGGTCAACCCGACTTCCGCGAGCTTGAGCATGACCAATCGTTCAACGATCCGCTCCGCGAGTTTTGTGAACAGCCTTATAGGAAAGGCCACGTTCTCGGCCAGGGTCATGGAACTGAACAGAGCTCCGGATTGAAACAGCACGCCGACCTTTCGGAGAATTTTCTCGGACGCGCCCTCCAGTACCGGGAGCACTTTTTCACCGTCTATGTACACCTCGCCCTGAATCGGCTCGATGAGCCCTACCATGGCTTTGAAGAGGGTACTCTTCCCGCAGCCCGAACGCCCCAATATGGCAAGGACTTCACCCTGAAGTACATCGAACGAGACGTCCCGGAGTACGATCTCGTCACCGTAACCCACGGTGAGATTCCGTACCGATATAATCGGCGGGGAAGCGGTATGATTCGACTGTAAATCCTCGCTCATTGCCCCTCGAGCTATCCGAAACCCTTCAAAAGGAAGGACCGTAGTAGAACAAGACTGCGAACACCGCATCGGTCACGGTGAGGATGAAGATGCTCGTGACCACCGCGGACGTCGTTGCGGCGCCGACGCTTTCCGCTCCGCCTCTGACCTGGAACCCGCGCAAGCACCCTATCATAGCGATTTCGATGCCAAAGACGAAACTCTTTATGAGCCCCTTCATGACATCCGTGAATTCGAGCACCTTGTGCACCTGGTTGAAGTATCCTACTGGTGTAATATCCAGGGAGAAAGCTGCAACGAGACACCCGCCCAATATTCCGGCCAGGTCGGCAATCAAAGTGAGACACGGGAGCGCCAGGGCCACGGCAAGAATTCGAGGCGAAACCAGATACCGGATAGGATCGATTCCCATGACCCTGAGTGCATCCACCTCCTCGGTGACCTGCATAGTGCCGATCTGGGCGGCATACGCCGCTCCCGACCGGCCCGCGACAATCAGAGCCGTCAGGAGGGGGCCCATTTCCAGGCAAATCGATACACTGACCAGATCTGCCACAAAAATGTTGGCTCCGAATTTCCTGAGTTGCACCGCGGCCTGAAACGCCAAGATGCATCCCATCAGGAAACTGAGCAACGTGACAATGGGAACGGCATCAGACCCGGCTTTATCCACGAGTTTCCACAACCGGTCCCATTTGAGCTTTCCCGGTCTCGCAACATCGTGAATCAGCGCTTCGACCGCCGCCCCTATGAAGGTGAGAATATCTACCGTGTTCCGATGTAACTGGAGCATGCCCTCACCGATCTGAATCAGTAGATTGGGCTCCGGCCGGGGTTGTAGAATGCCCGACTCAATGTGGCGGTCGAGATCCGCAAAATCGCGGAGGCTCCGTATCCGCTCCGGAACATTGACCAGCCTCAGGCTCGTGTGAAGCTCGTCGGTCACTCGAAAGATGTCGAGCAGGATCGCCGCCCCCGAACTGTCGAAGTACTCGACCTTGCTCAAGTCGATCAAGACATTCTTCATCGGCTGCGCCGTGACCGCACGAACAAGGTCACGTCGCACGTGTTCGGCATTGTCCATTGACACGGTGCCGGAGACGTATACGCGGACCTCGTCGAAGTGCCAATCCTCGGCATGCACGGTATAACCCTTCGCAGAGTCGTCCGCCGAACGGATCACCGGTTCTCCGCTGGATTGGGCCGCCGCCGGGGCATCAAGGTGTTCTTCTTTCTCACTCATGGTAAGACATTCCGCAACCTTTCACGGAGATTCCCAATGCTTTTCAAGGGCTTCTCGTCCTGCGTCCGTACCCCGCCGCAGGTGGGACCTCTCAGCCTTGGAAAGATTTAGCCCATATGGAGTTGTTAGGCAAGCCGCCTTCGCTAACGGCGATGCGGGACGAACGTCTCGGAGGTACCGGAAGGGTCTGCAAAGAATGCTTCTATGTCTCGCGGATCTCTGCGGATGGGGCTTCCATAAAGACTCTCGCGAAAAACCTTGCCGTAGCTTTTGGTGAGAATGCGAAGGTCCAATATACAGAGAATGCCCCGATCCGAGCGCGTTCGGATCAATCTTCCCAGGCCCTGCTTCAACGCGATGACCGCCATGGGGACTTGGAAGGAATAAAAGTGTTCTTTTCCTTCTTTGCGCAATTTCTCCACCCGTGCCGACACAATCGGATCGTTCGGCGGGGCGAAGGGCAGACGATCCACGATCACACAGGAAAGTGCATCACCTTGCACGTCGACCCCTTCCCAGAACGATGCCGTGGCAAAGAGAACCGAACCGTTGCGTTCGCGAAATTCAGACAGAAGTCGACTCTTTGGTTTCGATCCCTGTACGAGCAAAGGAAACGGAACCCGTCCCTCCATGCTTCTGAAGACCGTGTCCATGTTGCGGTACGAGGTGAACAGCACAAAAGCCCTGCCTTGGGTCCGCACGAGCACCTGCTCGAGCACCGGTACGAGGGAATCGGCAAATCCGGGAGCATTCGGCTCGGGCAGCGATCGAGGTATGTAGAGCATGGTTTGCCGAGAATAATCAAACGGCGAGTCCAAGATGGTCTCCGAAGGTTCCAGGTCTTCTCCAAGTCCAAGCCTGGATTTGAAGTAATCGAAGTTGCCCCCGGAAGACAGCGTAGCCGAGGTGAACACGACGGCCGGGATTTTTTCATAAAGCCAATTCCGAAGTTTGTCCCCAACGTCCACAGGTGACGCGTGGAGCATCACGGTGCGCTCGCGGCGTTCGGCCCAACAGGCGTATTCGCCCTTTCGGTCCCGGGACCGGTCACCAAGTATGATTTCCAGTTCCGAGCCGATCTCCAGTGCTCGTGCGGCAAGCAGCCGAAGCTCCTCGGACGCGTTGGGAACATTGGACAGCATGGAGGCCAGTGATTCCAATGCCTTGCGCAACGCGTCGCGGGCTTCCGCCACATGCGGCTCGACGGCGCCCAGCCTCTCTCTCATACCGGGAATATCGCTGAAGAGTGCGAAAAGGCGGATCCCTTGGTCCTCCGCCTGGTTCAAGGCCGCAAAATACTTGTCCGCGGCCGGACCCGATTCCTGGATTTCCGAACGCGCGTCCCGCACCAACCGCGTGATCCGGAACCGGCTCAAATGAAAACCAAAGTGCTGAGTGGCCGCGTCCTCCAATCCATGAGCTTCATCGACAATCAGTGCTTCGTAGCGTGGTATGACCTCCCCAAAACCGGATTCCCTCACCGAAAGATCCGACGTGAGAAGATGATGGTTGACGATCATCAAGTCGGCTTCGGCAGCTCGTGCTCTCATCTTGGAAACGAAGCATTCGTCCTTTTCGCGGCATTTCTTGCCCGCGCAGGTCTCCGTGGTCGAACAGACCTCCGGCCAAATCGGATCGTCGTCGGGCAGGTTTTCCAGTTCCGCCCGGTCCCCGGATCCCGACCGCCTGGTCCGCCGGTACCATTCCACGATTTCCTGAAGGGTTCCCGTGTCGGCAATGCCCGACAAGACCGGTTGCCTGAGATATCGTGCAAGCCTCGTATGGCACACGAAGTTGGCTCTCCCCTTGAGCAACGCAGCTTTTAATCCTGGGAACACATGTTGTTTGACGAAGGGCACGTCTTTGTAAAACAACTGTTCCTGGAGATTCTTCGTGCCCGTCGAGATCGCGACCCTTTTTCTGGTGAGCGACGCGGCTATCAGGTAGGCCAATGTCTTGCCCGTCCCCGTGGGTGCTTCGATAATCAGTCTGTCGCCCGACTCGATGGCTTCATAGACCTCCAACGCCATCCGAACTTGTTGCTCGCGATGCTCATAACCCTGCATGGACCGGGCAAGTATGCCGTTGGGTCCGAGAATTCCCTCAATCTGTTCACGGTAGTTCATGGACACCGGCCCTTCATGGGAGGACCTTCAGATCGTCACCGCGGTTGTCGAAGCCGACCGACGCAGCGCGCATCGAGCGGTGCGCTGCGGCGGCATCAAGTAGGCCCTCGGCCCACTGAGGCGTCCCGAGTGCATGAACATGAATATAGGTCCCAAGGGCATTGACCGTACGTATGCCGTCCCGATGACCGTCCATTCCGTGTCCCCTCAAAACCTTGAATGCGTAATCCGCGGATTTCTCGACCGGCGCGGTCACATATGAATAGTGGAACTCATGCCCCGTCACGATGGTCCCCAACGGGTAAAACGGATTCGCTCTCGCGACCTCCGCGCGGATATAGCCGTGACCCTGCGGCCTGCGTTCCAAGACCGTATCGACGGGAAACACTCCCGCCATGGGATAGACGTTGTCGTCTACAAGAAGGTTCCTGGACAGGTACATGAGACCGCCGCATTCGGCATAGACGGGCAGTCCGCCTTCCACGGCCCTTCTCAGAGACTCTTTGAAGATAAGGTTGCCTGCCAGGCGATCGCTGTGGGTTTCCGGAAATCCTCCCCCGATGTACAGGCAGTCCAACTCGGGGAGTTCCACCGGTTCCAATGCACTGATCTCCACCAGCTCGACCCCCGTGACTTGCAGGGCCTCCAGATTCTCCGGATAATAGAACTGGAACGCGGAGTCACGGAGCACCCCGATTCGTAACCCGGAGACCCGCTCGGATCTCGTTGGGACAAACCGTGCGGTGCTTTCGGCGACCTCCATGTCTTTGGCGGTTGAAGCGAACCGGATGAGCCGATCCAGATCGACGGATGTTTCGACTACTCTTGCAGCCGACTGTACGAATTCCGCAGCTTTGGGGTGCTCGTACAAGGGCAGGAGTCCGAGATGTCTTTGAGGGAAGCTTTCCAAGGGCATTTTTTTGACCGAGCCGATGACCGGAATTGAAGTCTCCCCCTCTATAGCTTCCCTGAGCACTCGCTCGTGACGCGCCCCGGCCACGCGGTTGAGGATCACCGCCTTGATCTCCATCGCGGGGTCCAACGCTCTGCATCCCACGACGAGAGCAGCGGCGGTCCGGGTCATCTTCGTGGCGTCGACGATGAGAATGACGGGTGCCGCGAGAAGTTTGGCCAACTCGGCGGTGCTGTAATTGCCCTGAGCGTCCACACCGTCAAACAAGCCGCGGTTTCCCTCGACCATGGCAATGTCGCGTCCAATGGACCGCTGAAGAAACGAGGCACGCACAATGTCCTCGCTGAACAGGTACGAGTCGAGATTGTAGCACTCGGCGCCGGCACAAAGTCCCAGCCACCCCGCGTCGATGTAATCGGGCCCTTTCTTGAAAACCCCGACGGACAACCCTCGGGCCTTGAGGGCCGCAACCAGTCCTACTGTGATGAAGGTCTTGCCCGCCCCTCCTTTCAGGGCTGCAATGACTGCTCTCGGAACGCGACGCGTCGTTGACATATGATCTACCACCGCCTTGTCTGTTCTACCGGATCAATGGACGGTCAAAGAGCCGCCACGGAACTATAGTGACGCGCTTTGATTTTCGCGTTGATCTTAACCCATTTCCTCAACGCTCCAACCTGTCGCTCCTGTCATTGCGAGGAGCGCAGTCCCGCGCAGAACGCGGGAAAGCAATCTCAATGCTTCATGAAAGGCCGGCATTGCCGTGCCCTCCCAAAGCCTCGGGCTCGCGATGACAAACGTGAAGGTGTCCGCAGCATTCAAGGGCCGACACTATAACGTCCTCTTTCGCCGGCACCGTCTACACGGCAGCCGGCCTGTTTGTTCGGGTTGCGTGATAATCCAGCGCAGCGTTGATGAGCCCTTTTGCCCAGAGCGACTCTCCGAGCGCATGCATATGGACGTATGTTCCAAACGCGTTGAGGCGGCACGCGCCGTCTCGAATGCCGTCGACGCCGTGACCCCTCAACACCCGAAAGGCCCAGGACACCGAAGAATCGTCGAGCCCCTGAATGGATGAGTAGTGAAATTCATGGCCGGTCAGCACCGCGCCGCACGGATAGAATGGATTTGGATACGTCACTTCGACTTGGACATAGCCGAGACCCTGCGGTTTGCGTTCGAGCACGGCGTCCATGGAAAATACCCCCGCCATGGGGTAGCTCATGCCGTCTATTAGGAGGTTCCGGCACAGATACATCAGTCCGCCGCACTCTGCATACACCGGCAGTCCTGCCGAGACTTCTTCGCGCAGAGACTTCTTGAACACTCTATTCCCCGCCAAAGCCTCCGCATGCGTTTCGGGGAACCCGCCCCCTATGTAAAGGGCATCAATGCGAGGCAGAGGTTTTTCCTCCAGGGCGCTTATCTCGACCATTTCGGCTCCGGTTTCGAGGAGAGCCTCCACATTCTCCGGGTAGTAGAATTGGAACGCGGAATCCCTCACGATGCCGATCCGTACCGTCGGCAACGTCACGCCGGCTCCAACCATATCCTTTGGACACGTAGAGAGTGCTTCCACGGGTACGGCGGATGCGGCAACGGTCAACAAATTCTCCACATCGACGGATTCCTCAATCAGGTTCGCCGCATCCTCAATGAACTGGAGGGCACCGGGGTGTTCATGGAGGGGGAGCAGCCCCAAGTGCCGTTGCGGAAGATTCTTGGCGGCCAGTTTTCTCACCGATCCCATCACCGGTATTGCCGTTGCCGCTTCGATGGATTGGCGGAGAATCCTCTCGTGACGAGAGCCTGCCACGCGGTTGAGAATGACGGCCGCCACGTTCAGGTCCTTGTCAAATTCTCGGCATCCGAGCACGAGTGCGGCAGCGGTGCGCGTCACTTTGGAAGCGTCCACAATGAGGACTACCGGGGCCCTCAAGAGCTTTGCCAACTCAGCGGTACTGTAACCGCCTTCGGGATTTACCCCGTCGAAGAGTCCGCGGTTGCCCTCCACGACGGAAATCTGCTTTCCCAGTGACCTTCTCACGAACGATCCCCTCACAATCTCTTCCGGAAACAAATAGGTGTCGAGATTGTAGCATGCCTCGCGAGACGCAAGCCCGAGCCAGCCCGCATCGATATAGTCGGGTCCTTTCTTGAAGGCCCCGACGAGCATGCCTCGACGCCTCAGTGCCCCAATGAGCCCCACGGTGATCAGTGTCTTTCCGGCTCCGCCGCTGAGTGCGGCCGTGATTACTCGGGGCGTGGAGCACTTCAAGGTCGTTCGAAGCTCCATGGGTTCCTTTGTGAGAGATGACGTGAGAGATTCCGGAAACAGCGGTACACCAGTAAAATGTGATCCGCCAAATGACGTTGGATCACCGGCATGTCGGGGGCATCCTCGTCGTAACCTTCCATCACTTCTGCAAAAAGACCGGCCGCGTCCTCCAGAGACATGCGTGTCGCGGCAATCAGAAACGAGTCAACCAATGCGGGTTCGCACATGTTATCATGAACCTTGGCCGTCAGTCCGTCGAAAGCGCCTCGGACGACGGCGTCGACGCAGTGGTCCCCCGCCCAAGCCGTCTCTCCCACGCCGTCCAATCTGTCCAATCTCATTCTCACCGTCAGGTTGGCTATGAAAAGCATGAGAGCCTTGAGCCGACTTTCACGGGACCGTTGCACGTCGATCAGTCGAGGTGCATATTGCCGTACGGTGATCAGCTTCACCCGCGGCTCTCCGTTGAGCCGTGAAACAACGAAGTCCCCCGCGGCATGATGCCATGGAAAGATCTCCCTGAAACTCTCCGGGTCGTAATAGTAAGTCAGGATGAAGGCCGCCTGCCGGAAGACGGACTCGGATTCTTCCAAGGTCAGAATCTCGTACCCTCGATCCGTGTCCCAAACGACCGTACCCAACGACCCGGTGTTCTCATCGCGGGACAGGTGAAACTCATGGAATCCGTCGAACCATTCCCCCACGAACAGAGAGCAATTCACAGGTGAAGCATTGTCTCGAAATACGGAAACCTCATCGGCGAAGTAGGCCGCGGGGACGAACGTCCTTGGAAAATGTAGGCCAAATTCCCGAAGGAGCTGAAAATCCCGGGTCAGTCGGTCCCGACCTCTGTCGTTGATCGCCAGGTTTACGACATAAGACGCTCTCCAAGACTCTCCCTCGACAGCTATCCGTGCCGGATGGTACTCGCTGCCGTGTTTTTCGGCAACAATGTCCAGAGTAGAGACCGTCCCTCCGTCGATGGAGACGGAATCATACAGTAAGCGGGCAAACCGATCCCAGTTCTTTTCTATGAAAGTTTTGATCGCGGTGAGATATGTGCCATATGTTATCCCCGATGATGACTTTCCGCCGGGGGTGGGTCGTAACTGAGGTATGGGCTTTCGTAGTTCGCTTTCCTCAAAGGGAACGCGCCCTTCTTGAGACGAATGCAGGAACCTGAAACGCGGGACCGAAAGCAATTCCATGAAATCGTACACCTCTCAGAACGTCCGCTCGTCGTACGGACCAGGAATAGGGCATACGTTACTCGATCGGTCCCGCGGTGTCCAGACCTGCGAAGGTCTCAGGTAGTACCAAGGTTGTGGCGACCTCTCCACAAGATCATTCGTAGATCTTCTCGTCTTCGGCAAAGGCTTCCGCCGCATCGCTTTCAGGGTCCCGGACCTCGGGAACGCTTTTGAGGACTTCACGATAGTATTCGTGTTGAATGATGAGATTCATGATTTCATTTGTTCCGGTCCAGATCTGCATCAATCGAGCGTCCCGGAGTTGCCTCTCGATGGGATAGACGTTGGTGTACCCGATGCCGCCCATTATCTGCATCGCGTTATTGATGATTTCCCACGCGGAATCGGTGCAGAACTTCTTGGACTGAGAAACAAGCCTCCTGGAATAGCCCGTGCTCCCCAGGGAATCCACGGTGGCCGCGGTGGCGTAACAAAGGGCCCTCGAAGCATCCATCTTGGTGATGCTGTCCGCGACCTTGAAGCTCACCCCCTGGAAGTCTCGGATCTTCGTGCCGAACGCCTTCCGCTTGTTGCTGTATCGAGCGGCGATTTCCAGCGCATTTCGAGCCCCTCCCATTGCAGCCGCGGCGGACGTCATTCGCTCGGGAATCATCATTTGATTGAATACCTCGGCTCCCCGGTTTTCTCCCAAGATGAGGTTCTCGGCCGGAACCTTTGTGTCCTTGAACACGATTCTGCCTGCTCCCCCTCCGCGGGTCCCCATGAGTCCGTAAATGTACTTCGCGTCCACCCCCATGTCCCGTTCCACGATAAACGCGCTGATTGACTTACCCGGAGCCGTTGCCTCTCCCGTCCGTACGTAAACCAGAAACACATCCGCACCTTCCGCTCCCACCACGAATCGTTTCTGGCCGTTGAGCACGTAATGGTTACCTTCCTTTCGCGCAGACGCGGTCGCGCCGAAGAAGTCGGAGCCGCCTCTCGGTTCCGTCAAGGCTTCGGCACAGTAGAGTTCGCCTTTGAGGATGGGGTGGAGGTATTTCTTCTTTTGTGCATCGGTTCCAAAGAAATCCAACGCCTCTCCGACAATGCTTACGAGGCCGTACAGGCATCCGAGGGACGCTCCCAGGACTCCTATCTCCTCCAGGGCGACGATCTCGTCGACCCATTTCAGGCCCCTGCCGCCGTATTCTTTCGAGAATCTGAGGCCCAGAAGGTTTCTCTTCCCGGCCTCCACAAGGTACTCTCGAGGAAACGTGACCTTGTCCGCGTCCATGTCCAGCAGCAACTGTCTGGGGACGCTCTTGACGAAGTCACGGACTTCGTCTCTGAGGTTCTTTTGGGATTCGGTGAGCAATGCTTCCAACATGTTTTCTTCCTCCTTGATTGGGTACGGCGAGAATGGACGCGCAGTATTGATTCCACAGGAAGGACGAATCGCCCGCGGTCGGGGACACGCCTCATACCTGCAGCAAATGCCTGTGGGTACACGTGGTACGGCGTATGGCCGGATTGGTGAACCAACCGAAATCAGGGAGCTTCTCGGAACCCACCCTGCAACAGGGGCTTCCACCGGAACCTACCCGAACGAAAATGTGTACTCTCGCCGGCAGTTGCCTTCCAAATGCATCATGCAATTCCTCACCTCGGGAACGACCTCGTACCTGAGTCCCACGGCGCGAAACCAAGCTTCGATACGATAAAAAAGGCCGCATTCGTAACGGTCGATGGCCCCCATTCGGCCTATGCCCTCGTATGCGAAACATTTTTCCACGTCAAAGCGCAGACCGTTGTCCCCGAGGTACGTAATCTCATAGCCCATGAAGTCGGGAATAAAGACTGTCTCTGCAGCCTCAATCAGCTCCTTGACCTGCCCCAAGCCGTCCACCGGGCCAAGGTCGAAGGCTTTTCTCAGTCTCTTTACCTCAATGGGGGCAAGGGAACCGATTGCGGCCTTGTTGAGCCTGTTGGTTTTTTCTATGCCCAGTTCCTGCAGACAATGGAAAAACCACATGGCGTCATGCGTCAGCCAACATTTGTTCAACAGGCTGGTCAACTCTTTGATTGCCGGCGATTCCATGGTCTTGTCTCCCTTCTCGCATGCCTGCGTGTTTCGATTCCGTCGAGGGTAACCGGTGAGTGGTTGATCACTCCGTCGCCCCATCGGGAAGGTGTTGAGGCGATAGGGCATCCTGCTTCTTGAGTTCCGTCAGCCTGCGAACCAACCGCTGCTCAACGTTGAGCAGATCTTGCTCCAGGAGTTTCAGCTCTTCGATTCGTTCGCGAATCTCGGCAAGTTTCTTTTCTCCAAATGCCAGACTTCTTTCGATCTGGGTGATCTCGCTCATGTTCACGTCGGTCATGCCGATCATTTCCGCGATTTCCTCAAGCGAGTACCCGAAGCGTTTGCCACGGAGAATGAGTTTTAGTCTGGCGCGATCTCGACGGGTGTAGATACGATAATTTCCTTTGCTGCGTTTGGGTGAGAGCAGAAGTTTTTCTTCATAGAAACGAATGGTGCGAGGGCTGATGTCGAACTCACCTGCCAATTCTGAGATGGAATATTTTTTTTCGTGCGGCATGAGGCGCCCTGCGGGGAGTGGGGTAAAAATAACGTTGACGTTAACGTTACTGTAACCGGTTGCCCCGTCCCTGTCAAGAATTATCTCATTGCGGTTCAGAGCCGCCCCGAGCAGCCTGCACTCACCGGCTTGCAGCCTCTCCTCGAAGCGCTGGTACCGAAGAGAACGATTCGGGGCACAGCGGTGATATTTATTTAGATTTCCGGATGTTTTTTCTTGACTTGCTTCGGCATATTGAATTAAAGTCGGTTGAATCTTTGTTTGGGTGGCTTGAACCTGTCACGTTCACAGAACCCGCCATCAAATCTTAGCCTTGGTTGCCCGGGAAAGTTGACGGGGTAGGTGCTTTTCCGGTGTCGGTGCATTTTCTATGGGCTGAACACAAAGTAGAAAGCTTAAGAAATTCTGAATGAAGAGCTATGAAGAACCCTGAAGTACAGAGAGGAGGAAGTCTTAATGGCAAAACACAAGACCCCGATGCTTGATGAATTGGAAAGCGGCCCGTGGCCGAGCTTTGTTTCCGATATCAGGCAGCAGGCGGAAAAGGGTAAACAGATCTTGAAAGATGCTCCCGAGGATCTTCTCGGGATTCTCGAATTGTCCTACGAGGATAAGGTTACCCATTGGAAACACGGCGGAATCGTCGGCGTGTTCGGATATGGGGGCGGGATCATTGGAAGATACTGCGACCAGCCGCAGCAATTCCCTGGTGTAGCACACTTCCACACTATCCGCGTCAACCAGCCCTCGAGCAAGTACTACTCGACCAATTTCCTGCGTGATCTCTGCGACATGTGGGAGAAGCACGGCAGCGGCTTGACCAACATGCATGGTTCCACGGGCGACATCATCTTTCTCGGGACGACCACGGACCATTTGGAGCCGCTTTTCTACGATCTTACGCATGAGTTGAACCAGGATCTCGGAGGCTCCGGCTCCAACCTGCGAACCCCCGCATGTTGCCTCGGCATGTCCCGATGCGAGTTTGCCTGCTACGATACACAGGAAGCCTGCCATCAGATGACCAACGAGTATCAGGACGAACTGCACAGGCCGGCGTTCCCGTACAAGTTCAAGTTCAAGTTTGACGGCTGCCCGAACGGGTGTGTGGCCTCCATTGCCCGGTCCGACATGTCGGTCATCGGAATCTGGCGAGATGAAATCCGCATCAACCAGGAAGCCGTCAAGGCTTACGTGGGCGGCGAGCTTGCACCCAATGCCGGTGCACATGCAAGCAGGGACTGGGGCGCGTTCGATATCCAGAAAGAGGTCATCAATCTGTGCCCGACCGGCTGCATGAGCTGGGACGGCAGCAAGCTGGAGATCAATGACAAAGAGTGCACCAAGTGCATGCACTGCCTGAACACGATGCCGAGAGCTTTGAGAATCGGCGAGGACAGGGGAGCGGCCATTCTTTTCGGTGCAAAAGCTCCGATTCTCGAAGGCGCTCAGATGTCTACGTTGACGGTTCCTTTCATGAAGATAGAAGAACCGTTCGACGAGCTCAAAGAGCTCATTGAGAAGGTGTGGGACTGGTGGATGGAAGAAGGTAAGAACCGCGAGCGGCTCGGCGAGCTGATCCAGCGCCAGAGCTGGCAGAAATTCCTTGAGATAACCGAGCTTGAGGCGGATCCCAGGATGGTAGACGAGCCCAGGTCCAACCCGTACATCTTCTGGAAAGAGGAAGAAGTAGAGGGCGGCTGGACACGCGACATCAATGTTTTCCGCCAGAAACACCAGAGGTAGTAGGAGGTTACAGAAACATGCCATACGATCCCAGCGATCCTTTGAAGGACAGAATTACCGATATTGGTCCCAGATACTATGAAGAGTTTTTGCCGCCCGTCATCAAGAACAACAAGGGCAAATGGCTCTATCACGATATCATCGAGCCCGGTGTTCTCGTTCACGTTTCCGAGACCGGAGACGAGGTCTACACCGTGCGTGTGGGTGGTTGCCGGCTCATGAGCATCGAGCACATTCGGGAAATGTGTGAGATCGCGGACAAACACTGCGACGGGTACTTGCGGTTCACCACAAGGAACAACATCGAGTTCATGGTGGACTCCAAGGACAAGGTCAAGCCCCTGATGGACGACCTGAAGAGCAGGAAGTTCGAGAAAGGCTCCAACAAGTTCCCCATCGGCGGGACGGGCGCCGGCGTCACCAACATCGTCCACACTCAAGGATGGGCCCACTGTCACACGCCGGCCATCGATGCATCAGGTGTGGTCAAGGCCGTTATGGACGGGATTTATGACGAATTCGGAAGCATGAGACTGCCTGCGCCGGTGAGAGTCTCCCTGGCCTGTTGTCTGAACATGTGCGGCGCAGTTCACTGCTCAGACATCGCCATTCTTGGTATTCACCGTAAACCGCCCATGATCGACCATGAGTGGATCGACAAACTCTGCGAGCTTCCGCTCGCCATTGCTGCATGCCCCACAGCCGCCATCAAGCCGGCAAAGACCGAAAGCGGTCTCAAGACCCTGGAAGTTAAAGCCGAGCGCTGCATGTTCTGCGGGAACTGTTACACCATGTGTGCCGCCATGCCGCTCGCGGACGAGGACGGCAGCGGGGTGGCGATTCTTGTGGGGGGCAAGCTCTCCAACAGGATCAGCAAACCGAAGTTCTCCAAGGTCGTAGTTCCTTTCATTCCCAATCAGCCCCCGCGCTGGGATGACACGGTCGAAATCATCAAGAACATCGTGGATGTCTATGCCAAGGATGCACGGAAGTACGAGCGTCTGGGCGACTGGGCCGAGAGGATTGGTTGGGAGAGATTCTTCGAGAAAACCAACCTTCCGTTTACTCACCACTTGATTGACGACTATCGCTTTGCCTACACGACCTGGCGGCAGTCCACTCAGATCAAGTTCTAGGCGGCCGAAAAGGAGTTACCATGACCGACGACGAAGCGAAACAGGTCATACTCGACACGCTTGAAAAGAAGTCCAAGTCCAAGTCTAAGTTCTACTTGAGGGACTTCTACGCCATGATCCCGGACATGAAGAGCCGGCAGGTGAAGAACCTGGTCAACAAGATGGTTCAAGAGGGCAAGCTCGAGTATTGGTCCAGCGGAAGCACTACACTGATAGGTCTGAAGGGAATGGGCAAGCAGCATCAGGAAGACGATTAGTCTGACCGGCTTCGGACTGAATCAGATAGCCGACACAAGTCCAAAATGGGAAGGGAGGTCCGCAAAAGGCACCTCCCTTTCTTTATTGATGCTGTTCGTTTCAGATGACTGGGAGTGCCGCACGGCACGGACGTCGCAGCGCTTTCACGCCGCGTTCGGGACAGGGTCACAAGGGGAGTTCGTGTGAAAGGTTGCCGCGTTCCATCCCTCCCGGCTCTCGATCCTAGAAACTGCCAAATCACCAGACCCATAGGCGGTAAACACCTCGTCCGCCATGACGTCCGCGATCCCCGAGAGGATAAGCGTGTGGCCGGCCCTGTCGATCAGGTCGTCCCTGATTCTCAACAACACCGGCGCGACGAGGTTCACGGTGACGATGTGGAATCTTCCCCCGATGCAGTCGGCACCGCCGACGACGAAGTCGATGATGTGTCTCGAGCCCGCATCCGGTCGGTCGAAGCCGTTCAGCCCCGCGTTGCGTCGAGCGGTACACACGGATACCGGGTCGATATCCAGGCCCACAGTAAAGCCCGTACCAAGAATCCTTCCCGCGACGGCCAGCACTCCGGTGCCCGTGCCGACATCGAGCAGTGTCGGTGCGCAGCCGGTACGAGTCTTTTCAATCACGGCTTCTTCCAACAATTCCAGGGCCATGATGGTTGTTGGATGATCACCGGCACCGAAGGCGGGCCCGGGATCGACGATCAGTGGAGTGCGATCCGAAGCAACCGACCCTCTTTCCCAGAAGGGAATCAACCTGAGGCGCTCGCCCACGTCCAGGGAACGGACCTTGCCCATCCACCAACGGTCGGTGTTCTTGTTATGTTTTCTCGAGCGACCGGCCAAGGGTGAGAAAGTACTCCTTGTCGAATTGCGTTTGTAATGCAACAGGGACGAAATAGAGCGGGGTACGCCGTATGTCGGGGGGAAATCCGAGCAGATCGCGAAGAAGATCGCGGGAATACTCAAAGAGCCTTGTCTGGATCTCGTGCACATTCACCGTATGGTACTTCCGTCCCTGTTTGAAACCGGTCCGGGGGCACGAGACGACGCGATCGCCCATATTCTGCGGTATTCCATAGAGCCTACAGGTGACGGGCCGGTAGTCGTACAGGACGCATGACCCGTCCTCATTCAGCGGGCAGGGGATTCTCAGCCTCGATGCCGCGTCGATTCGATCTCCGGCGTCGCTTCCGCCGATGGACTGAAGCGTCCTGTTGGCATCCACAAAGAGCGGTTCGACCATTGCAGCCCGGGAAAGAACACGGGACTGAATCTTTCTCGAAAGTTCCCGGCGAAACATCGCGCTCATGGTGAAGGCCTCTATGAGACACAATTCAAAGTAGACCGAACAGCAGTCGTTGCACCTGACCTTGCACGGCATAAGTTCTCCGTGCAATTTCTCAACGGTTCGGAACAGATTGTCGGCCTGGGCTGCGAGTTCCATGTACCGGCGGAGGTGATCCGCTAATGTCATGAATATTCTTCCAATGGGTACAACAGATGATCATTCGGAGGGCGTGAGAAATCCGACTTCTCTTTCCAGACTGTCGAGACGCTCTCTCACCGAGTCCATTTCGTCAGCATAATGGAGGACCGTGTCGTTTACAAGAGCCGCGAATTTTTTCAAGTCCCCGTCAATCCGTTCGAGTCCCCTATGAATCCGTTGGAGGTGTGCCTCGTTCTTTGGCTCACGTGCGTCGAGGCCGAGCTTGAGCGAAGCCATACGCGATTCCAGGGAATCTATATGCGATACTACGGAGTCCATATGCCGTTCAAGAGAACCCATGTGAGACTCGAGAGAATCCAACCGCTTTTCGAAGTCTTTCATGTGTGCCGTAAGCCCGTCCACCCCCTGTCGGAACTGCGACCGCATGGATCGCATCTCGTCGCGCATCTGAATGAGAATCTGAGTCGTGATCTCTTGTTCCGGATGGTCCGTCATGGCTCACTGCCGAGGACATTGGGTATTTTTCAGGCCCATGCACCATACTGGACCCCCGGCGAGAAGTCAACAAGAATGCACGACTAATATACTCAATAATATCAAACAATTGTGCCCACCAAGGTCATATCTGGGTGAATAATTTCCCGTCGCTCGCGATTTCGTACTGCTCCTGGAAGAGGTTGGGATCGGCGCTCAATTGTATCTTGGTGTTATGCTTTCTCTGGATTTCGTCAATCTGTTCACTCTCCTCTTCGAAGAGGAGTTTCACGACTTCAGGGTGCGCGGTGACCTTGATGCCGGCGGAACCGTCATCGGAGATGTGCCTGGAGATGGAACGCAGGATTTCATAGCACATGGTCGTGAGTGACTTTATGAATCCTTTGCCCTCGCAGTAGGGGCACTGTTCGGACAGAGTTCGCGTGAGGCTCTCTCGGGTCCTCTTCCGGGTCATCTGGACCAGCCCCAACTCGGAGATCTTCAGAATGTTCGTCTTCTGCTTGTCCTTTTTCAGGGCGTCGTGGAGCGCATTCGATACTTTCTCTCGATCGGCCTGGCGATCCATGTCAATGAAATCCACGATAATGATCCCCCCTATGTTGCGAAGCCTAAGTTGGTAGGCTATTTCCTTTGCCGCTTCGAGATTGGTCTTGAGAATGGTCTCCTGAAGATTACGTTTCCCGACGTACCTGCCGGTGTTTACATCGATGGCAACCAGGGCTTCCGTGAAGTCAATGTTGATGTACCCGCCCGATTTGAGCCACACCTTTCTGCCCAGGGCTTTGTTCAATTCGATCTCAATGCCGAAATGGTCGAAAATCGGTTCGTCTCCCTCGTACAATTCAACGCAGGGTTTGAGAGACGGCATGAACATGTCCATGAAGTCGAGGATCCGCTCATAGTTCTCCACGGTGTCGACAATCAACCGCGTCACGTCTTCCGTGAAAAGGTCTCGCACGCCTCTCAAACAGAGGTCCAGATCCTCGTAGATAAGAGACGGGGCAGGTACTCGGCTCTCCTTTTCGAGAATTCTCTCCCAGGTACCCTGCAGAAAGGTCAAGTCGGCTTTGAGCTTGTCCGAGTTCTCGTGCTCGGATACGGTTCGGACGATTATCCCGCACGAGGTCGGCTTGATCTGAGAAATAATCTCCTTGAGCCTCTGTCGTTCGATCTCGTTTTCAATTCTTCGGGAGACGCCCACGTGATCTACAGTGGGCATGAAGACGAGATGTCTCCCGGGTATGGATATGTGCGAAGTAATTCTCGCGCCTTTGCTGCCGAGGGGCTCCTTGGAAATCTGGACGAGCATGTCCTCGCCTTCACGTATCAAGTCTTCGATGGGTGAAAAAGGTGGTACGGGCTGGTGCAGTTGGTCTCTGATCTCGTCGCCTTCTTCCTCTTGATCGCCCTCATCTTCATCGTTGACCATTAGCTGTAGGTCATGGACATGGTGGTGGATGTCGCCCACGTACAGAAAGGCCGCTCTGGACAGACCGATATCGACAAAAGCCGCCTGCATCCCCGGTAGTACTTTGATCACGCGCCCCTTGTAGATATTGCCCACGATCCCGCGCTCGCCTTTTCGCTCGATGTGCAGCTCCACAACCTGGCTGTCTTCAACGAGCGCCAACCGTGTCTCGCGTTGAGTACTATTCATAAGGATCTCACTGGCCATGTGAGGGTCCCTCGTATCAGGTGAGCGAGTCCTTGAACCCGACCTCGGTTTTCACAAGTCTCATTGTTTTGAGCGAGTCTCTACCGATTCCAAGAATGGCTGAGACGGCGTCATACGGATGAACAGACCCTGATGCATCGGACTTGAACTCCATCCTCAGGATGGATTCATGAGTTTCCAGCCGGCACACCCACTCCTTCAGATCCCTGGTCTTAGACTTGCCTTTGTGTACTCGAGTGATCTCAAACGTCTGGGAAGACTCGAACTTCCTCACCATTTCCGCCACATCCCTCATCGAAAGGGAGTCTGAAACACTTAGTTCATACGTAACCCGCCTCAGTGTACCAGAAACCGGATCTTCATTCAACGATCTTTCCTCGATTGCAAGAGGTTGCATTCCCGGAGGCAGGGCACTGTTCAGTGCCGCCATTATTTCTTCGGGGATGAGTCGGCAATCGACCAGATCAACGTCAACGAACTCGGCCAGGCTTTCGATTCCAAGACCGAGAGGCGGAGAGAACCGCAATTTGGGATGAGGATGAAAACCGTTGGAGTAGGCCGGTTTCAATCCCATGCGCCTGAGTGCCCGATGGAATACGCGGGTCACGTCATGATGACCGAGAAAGCGCATCGCACCGAGTTTTGCGTATTGCAGTCGGAGCCTCCGGATCGTGGGATGACCATCCGGGGGGAGGATTCCATGGGACAAGTCGGGATCGGCATCCGTGTGTGATGCCGGACGGGGGAGGACTTGTTCAAAGTCGCACACTCCACAGCCCGAACAGTCGGAATTGCGGCAATCGGGCGTGGTCTCTCCGGCCTCGGCCTTGGCCCATTCCCGGGAGAGAAAGTCCTTGGAGACGCGGCCGTCCACAAAATCCCACGGCAATTCCTCTTCAATCGACCGGCTCTTGAGGTAATCTTCCGGATCGATCCCGTTCTCTGTGAACGCATCCATCCACACGTCGAAGTTCAGACGTTCATCCCAGCCTTCAAAGCGTGCTCCCTTTCCGTATGCGGACTCGATTACTGCGCCCAGGCGTTCGTCGCCTCGGGCGATGACGCCTTCGAGAAACGAGACCCGCGGGTTGTGGAACTTGACGCGAGTCCTCCCTTTCTGGAAGTAACGCCTGATGTAGTGCCGGCGTCGCATCGTCTCCTCAACGGAGATCTGTTCGCACCATTGAAAGGGGGTGTGCGATTTGGGAACAAACGTCGATACCGATGCAGTGATGCGTCCTCCCTTTGCCCACTTCGAAGCTTTGAGAACGAGCCTTACGATACCGTCTAAGTCTTCGTCCGTCTCAAAGGGCAGTCCGATCATGAAGTAGAGTTTCACCGCTCTCCATCCGCCGTCGAACGCGGTTGTCACGGCCCGTTCAAGATCGTCCTCCGAATTGCCTTTGTTGATGATTCGTCGAAGCCTTTCCGTACCCGCTTCAGGAGCCAGCGTGAACCCTGTCTTGCGAACCTTGCGTATCTGCTCGACCATCGAAGGATCGAGACTGTCGGTTCTCAATGAAGGAAGAGACAGGGCCACTTTTTCACAAGCGAAATCACGGGTGATTCCCTTGATCACGTCGTTGATGCAGGAGTGGTCCCCGGCGGAGAGAGAGAGGAGCGCTATTTCTTCCCATCCGGTAGCCGAAACGTTGGAATGAGCCAGGTCAATAATTGTCTGGGGCCGTCTTTCCCGAACCGGGCGGTACATCATCCCGGCCTGACAAAAGCGGCATCCCCGGGAGCATCCACGGGCGATTTCCAAACCGATGCGGTCATGAACGGTTTCGCAAAACGGGACCACGGGTCGATGCGGGAAAGGAGCTCCCTCGAGATCCGCGACGATACGCCGACGGATTGACTCGCCTTTCCGATGACGAGACGGGACATAGACTCCCGGAATCCGTTTCCATTCGTCCAGGAGCTCGTTTCGAGACCCTCTCGTTTCCTTCCACCGGACGTGAGCCGCGGCCAGCTCCAGGATCGCTTCTTCTCCGTCGCCGATCACGAACGCGTCGAAGAACCGGGAGAGCGGAGCCGGATTGAGTGCTCCCGGCCCACCGCCCACGATGAACGGATGTCCCGCGTTCCTGTTCCGGGCCGCGATGGGTATCATTCCCAAATCAAGCATCTGAAGCACATTGGTCGCGCACAGCTCGTACTGAAGTGAGAACCCGACGAAATCCAAGGCATCCAGCGGGGTCCCGGTTTCCAAAGTCTTCAATGGCCTGCCTTCTCGTCGCAGCGAGGCCTCCATGTCGGGCCATGGAGCGAACACCCGCTCCGCGTAGAACTCGGGTCGAGAGTTGACGACGGAGTAGAGGATTTTGAGCCCCAGGTGAGACATTCCAATTTCGTACACGTCCGGGAATGCCAGGGCCACGTGAAGTTTGACCTCTCGCAAGTCCTTTTTCACGTGGTTGACTTCGGTCCCTATGTATCGGGCCGGCTTTTCGACACCGGCGAGGATGTCGCCATCCTCAATTCCCGAGAACGAATCAGGCGAAGAATATCCGTGACGGAACAATCGGTTACTCATGAGTGAAATGATCGTCTCCTTGCGCGCCTTGCGGAAGCATCGTACGGGCACCGTGAGTGCCCAAGTGCTCCGTTTCCTAAATACGGTCGCGGATTCCGGCGAGCTGAGATTGCTTCGCTTTGCTCGCAATGATAACCTTTACCATGTCTTTGCGAGGAGCGAAGCGACGAAGCAATCTCGACGCGGAAGAAATGTGCGACCGTATTTATGCCACAGAGCACTAAGCATCCGGGCATGCCGTCGCGTCCGTCTCTCAATGAGGGTATTTCAATAGACACGTCTCCTCGGCAAGCCCGGGACCCATTCTTCCGGCAATCCATATTATCGGTAACAATCAGCGCTCAAATAATGATAACATATTAGTCATGACGATCACACAGACCATAGCCCTGATTGCCGGAGCACTCACCGCGGCGGTCGCGTTGTGCGGTGCGTTGTGGCTGCTCATATTCGGCGGACTGTTCCCGGACGAAGAGCGATTGATTTTCGTATCCATAGCTCTGGGGCCGGTGATCATGTTTGCGGTGATGGCCGGATATGCCGTATGGTGGTTCGTCATGTTCGTCCTCAGTCTTGTACTCCCGCGTGAAGAGTCGGCCGAGAGACCCCAAGATCCCAAGGATAGTTGAGCCGGCAGCTCGATCGACGATCGGCCGGAATCATCCCATTGATGGGCAAGTATGTTTCAGCCCCGACGACAAGGGCTGCAGTTCGGAGGTTTACCTGATGAATCATTGTGAGGACAGCCCGCTCCATCGGATCACCCACCCGAGGAGCGTGGCCTTCT
>JAVHLK010000036.1:12652-45957 GCA_031082285.1 Desulfomonilaceae bacterium | reverse complement strand
TGGACGGTCAACTCTTTCAGTTTCCTGCCCGAGAACTCTCGCCCGCAGCGGCCGCAGATGTGCGGGAACAACTTGAGAGCCCTGTCCCGATACATGGTTGAACGCTTCTCTTGATTCCGTTTCGCCTCTGCGAGGACTTCAGCGGGATTGCTCACCTTGGTTTTCGTTTTTCTCGTACGCATCAATGCCGCCTCTAATCGGTGGGTCCTTTGAGACCGTTTGCCCCTGGCTTCGCGTGGATGACCAAATTAAGTTTATCACGGCGGACGCGCACGCGGAAGGACATTGTACCCGGCATGCGTTTCGTTCCGTGATCATGGAGTGAAGAATCTATCAGGAATGCAGAGCGAGCCGGCCGATGAACGGTTCGCGTTCGCGTCCGACCGTGAGCCGCGCGAACCGGCCCCCATGTCCCATACTCGGGAAAGTCGATCTGCTAAATGCCGCCCTCCCTCGCCTTTGCTGCCAGGTACGCCAATGATTTGAGCTCATTCGGTTTCCAGGTGTAGGCGGTTGCCCCCGCCAAAGAGCCTGTGCGTGAAGTCAACATTCGGGTGTCAGATTTATGCAAATCAAAAGCATTGGCATCACGGAAAGTTAGCAGCGATCCACGACTCACGTGTCGCATTATATGGACACTGTACCCCTGGTTTGACTGCCTTTTCTTCCAGATCGTTCTTTATCCCGTGCCGCAACCTATCAAAATGTCATATAATAGTTGATATTTTGAAACATTCTCTCCATTTGGCACGATCATTGCCCTCTTATGATGGATGTCATTCACCTTGAACGGCATTGATGCGACCTCGTTCGGCGACATCGGACATCAAAGACAACGTCTCCGGGCATTGGCAATTGATCGTTTCGGAATTGGTGTAACCGTATGCCGGCATTGCGACTCGTGCCCACGCAAGCGGCAATGGAGGAAGCAACGGCGTCCCGGACCAATCGTTGAGGGACGATGACTTGCTGATGATATGGATCGGTCCGGGTGTTCACACGTGAACTCCGACGTAAGGAAAACCGTTTCTCCCTCAATTGAGCAGGCTCAAGGATGGTGCTTCATGAATACGTCACGCTATAGGATTCACCTGGTAGCCGACGATCCGGTGGAAACAGCCGCATTCCGCGAACGGCTGGCTCTCATGGAAAATGGGATCGCCTTTGACGTGGAACAATCCCACGGGCTCGCCGAGGCCCTCCGAAAGGCTCAATTGGAGCTGTTCGACATGATGGTGGTGGATCTGTCGCTGCCGGACAGCACAGGACTCAACACGTTCATCAAGTTCCGAGATTTGGCTGTGTCGATTCCCGTGCTGGTACTGGTCGACTCGGACGAGCGCTCTCTTGCCCTCGAGGCGGAGCGCAAGGGAGCCCAGGATTACCTTGTTAAAGGCTCCTGGAGTCAGGAAATGCTGTATCGGACAATCAAGCATTCCATCGAGCGCGGGAAACTGCTCGTGGAGCTGCGGGCGGCATGCAATTCCGTGCGCAATTCCGAGCAGAAGTTCAAAGCATTTTTCGAGTCAACCCCCGACGCGGTGTACATAAGAGACGAGAATCTCCGCTTCACCGAAGTGAATCCCGCCATGGCCGACTTGTTCAATAAGAAACTCGAGGAAATCATCGGGAGCACCGGCGAGGAACTCTTCGGCAAGCGGGCCGGTCGGCAGATTGAAGAGTGGGACGACCGCGTTCTCAAGGGAGAGTCCCTCGAGCAGGAACACACCCGAAGCATCAACGGTATTCCCATGACTTTCCTCGATATCCGGGTCCCGCTGAGGAACGTGGAAGGCAAGATAACCGGCGTATGCTGCATTTCACGCGACATCACGGAACGTCGGACCACGGCTTCCGGGCCGACTGACGACGGAACGCAGTACCAATCTGCGGCCATGCGCAGATTGATGGAGCAGGCGGAGCGGATCGCGGCAACAGACGGTACGGTTCTCCTCCTGGGCGCAAGCGGTACGGGAAAGGACTATCTCGCCCGCTGGATTCACGACCACTCGGATCGGGCCGGGAGTCCGTACTTCGCATTGAACTGTGCCGCGTTGAGCCCTGAACTTGCCGAATCCGAGTTGTTCGGGCATGAACCGGGTGCATTCACGGGCGCTCGAGGAGGCAAGCGTGGGATGCTGGAGCTGGCGGAAGGCGGCACATTGCTGCTCAACGAGATCGGCGAGTTGCCGCTTCCGCTCCAGTCTAAACTCCTCACGTTCCTCGACACGCGGTCATTTCTGCGCGTGGGCGGCGTGAAAAGCGTGACGGTCGATGCACGGCTTATGGCCGCCACTCATCGGAATCTGGAAGAGGAAGTCGCATCCAAGCGGTTTCTGGAGCCCCTCTTTCACCGGCTCAATTTCTTTTCACTCTGGCTGCCTGCTTTACGGGAGCGGCCCGAGGATCTCCCGCAGTTGGTGGACGCGCTTATGGGGGAGCTGGGCGAAAAGATGCATCTGTCAAAGATCCCGGTCGTAGATTCGCGCCTCATCAAGGGACTGGCCGCACACAATTGGCCGGGAAACGTCAGAGAGCTGAAAAACGTCCTGGAACGAGCCCTGATGCTCTGGGACGGTGGACCACTCGATTTGAAACTGGGCGCAGACTCCCCGTCCGCAGACACGTGGAGCCGAGACCTGCAGTTTCCCAGCACCTGGACACTGAAGGAGGTCACCGACGAGGTTACCAAGCAGTTGTGCATGCAGGCCCTTCGTCGGACAAAGGGTAACAAGAAGGAGGCGGCGCGCATACTTGGCACGTCCCGTGACGCCCTTTATCGTTACATCACGCGATTTCACATAGAAATGGACTTACTCGGTTGAATGCCGACGGTTCCCGACTTTACGGTCCTCAACCGCGTCGAGAAAAGGTCCGGCTCACCGGAACGTTTCCGGAATGAGCCTGACGTATGAATCCATCATTACACAGCTGCAGGAGGATTAAGAAATGGCAAAAGTGGGGGATTATGTGCAGACGGCCGATTGGAAGAGCGAGAAGCATGTGCCCGTTATCGATTGTCCGGACAACGTGCCGTCGAATGAAATGTTTGATGTCCGGATATCATTGGGAAAAGAGATTGCTCATCCCAATACTACAGACCACCACATCCGGTGGATTCAGCTCTTTTTCAAACCCGAAGGGGATAAGTTTGCCTATCAGATCGGCAATTTTGAATTCACTGCACACGGCGAATCAGTTGACGGTCCCGACACGGGTCCTGTGTACTCCAACCACTCGGTCGTCGCTTCCATGAAAACAACCAAGCCGGGCACTCTTACGGCTTTGAGTCTGTGCAACATCCACGGGCTCTGGGAATTCTCGAAAAGTCTGGGGTTGAAATAGCGGTAATCGTTCCCGTTAACGGCCGCTCCCGATACAGAGGTGTACCGATGTATAAGACCGAACGATCGTCACGGACCTTCCCCGTACCCACAAGAATCCTGACGAACGGCGAATTTGACCCGCCGCCCCAGACTGCCGAGCAGCGCAGTGTCGAACTGCGTACCCTGGATTTGGCGGATCGATTCAGTCGATCCCACGGGATGAATCGCCGCCGGTTCCTCCAGTCCGCTGCCGGTATGGCAACGGTGTTCCTGGCAATGAACTCGGTGTACAGCCCGTGTTTCAATGTGGCGGAAGCAGAGGCATCCGAGCCGGGCGTCGCGGATAAACGATCGGCTGAACTGCACGATCAACTGATTTTCGATCACCAGCTGCACTTCGTGCACGATGAATTCTCATTCGAGGGATTACTTGATCTTAGAGAGTACGCCGCGGAACATTGGAACCCCCAAATCCGTGGGGAAACACGAAGTTTCGAGAAGATCAGATTCAAGAACTTCCTCCGGGAGGTCTTCCTGCAGAGCGACACGAAGATCGGCCTGCTTAGCGGCGCGCCTTCCGACGTCAAAGAGAATTGGTTTCTGACCAACGATGAGATGAGTCGCGCGCGAAACCTCATAAACGCCATTGCGGGCTCCAGGCGTATGCTCTGCCACGCCGTGTTCGCGCCGGGGCAGCCCGGGTGGATCGAAGAGATCGACCGAGCCGTCGACGAGCTTAAGCCCGACAGTTGGAAAGGGTACACGGTCGGAGACCCGCTCTCACTGAGCAAATATCCATGGCGGCTCGACGATGAGGATCTCATGTACCCGGTGTATGAAAAGATGGTCAAGGCGGGCCTCACCAATGTCTGCATTCACAAGGGACTCGTGCCGAACGATTATCTTGAATCCTACCCGCTCTGGAAACACGCAACCGTGGACGATGTTCCCAAGGCCGCAAAGGACTGGCCGCAACTCAACTTCATCATCTACCACGCCGCGGTGAGGCCGTTGAATGACTATCCCAAAGAGCTTTTGGAGCAATTCCAAAGGACGGGAAGGATCGAGTGGGTCAGCGACCTCGCCGAAATACCGTCAAGACACGGCGTGAAAAACGTGTATGCGGAAATCGGAACCGCGTTTGCCGGTGCCGCGGTAGCCCATCCGAGGCATGCAGCCGCGCTTCTTGGAATCTTGATCAAGAGCATGGGTGCGGATCACGTGCTCTGGGGGACGGATTCGGTGTGGTACGGATCACCCCAGTGGCAGATCGAAGCTTTCCGTCGCATCGAGATTCCCGAGGACCTGCAGGAAGAATTCTCGTTCGCCCCGCTTGGCGGCGCCCGTTCCGAGGTAAAGGAGAAGATTCTGTGGCTCAACGGAGTACGCCTGTACGGGATCGAGACAGACAGTGCGCGAGCCGTTCTGACGGATCGATTGGCGGCGTGCCGGCTCGGTTCCTCTGAGCAACAAGACGCACTACTGAATGAAATCGACCGAGATTCGGACCCGGTGTAGCACGACGGGCATTCCGTGCCTGCCGATATGCGTGCACGGAAGGCCCACATGACCGATGCCCGAATCTAGTACCGAAAGATCGCCGCGATGGGGCCGTCTCCAGGGACCTGGGACGGATCCGTCGCATGAACGACTCCTCCATGGATGAGCGTGTGGGCTGCGGCAAAATCGAGTAGATCGTACATGTCTCCCTGGGGTGATTCGGAATATTCTAATGCGTCCGCTTCAGCATCGTACCGTCCCCACACCTGGGTTCCTACGGCGACGAAGAGAACGTCCACCCTGCCTCGGTGCGAGCCGCGAACCACCTCCTCCACATTGCTCGAGCTCAGGCCCGTACCCAAGAGATCGTCATGACGCCTTCGATGCTGCTCCTGTTCTTCCCGGAAGAGGGGTTCGACAATCTCCCGGGCCTTGTCGTGAAGGTTCTGCGGGGGAGTTTCGTCCGGGTTCCCTCTGATTTCACCGTCGGTAATGGTGAATACCGTGTTGACTCGTCTGAACTCTGCCGCGACCTTGTCCACCGCGGCCAAGACCATGGGGGCATCCCGATTGGGGATCACCGGCTGCAGCGATTTATTTACCATCCGACAGAACCGGAGCAGTCGGTCTTCCGAATCGTCGGTACCTACCCCCTGCCCGTGGAAAACTGCGGCGCGTTTTCCGGTGACGCGGGAGGGCGTACCCGTGTGGAATTGAAGCTGCCGCTCCGGATCATCGTACTTCAGAGCTTCAGCCAAACTCCGGGGCACTCCGGGTAAATCAACTTCCGCACACTCAAATTTCGTGCAGTCGAGCAAACTTACCTGGTTTTGGCTGATGGCCAAGACTGAGAAGCGGCCGTCGGCCGACACCAGCGGCAAGAGGGGCTTGATGTGAAAACGGCGGCTTACCATCACGACCTCGGGAACCGAAAACGGCAGACGATATGAGTGGAAAAAATCCGGTGCGAGGAACAGCGCCAGGCCGTCACTCTGATTCTGCCAGAACTTCCTGTCCGCCTGGACTTCCTCTGCCGGCCCCATGGACGGTTTGCGATTTCCCTTGAAGATCTCCTCCAGTTGGGTCTCGGCCTTCTTCAAGAGATTCTTGAAGCGAAGCCGATCCTCTTCCGCGTAGGTGGTTTCACGATGGCTCGGCATGTACAGAGACAGGCACCATGAGTCCTCGTGAACTGCAAGAGCTTTGATATCCTCCACGGTAATGCGATCTTCTGCCATGACTCGTCTCCTTATATGCTGACAACATTAACAATATCTGTGAGGGATCGCCTCAAACCGCGGCACAATGACGGCTTCTGAAAGGTAAGGAAGTTCCGCGGTCATTCCCTCACCGCAAGAGCGTTGGGAGTCTTCCGACATCCATCGCCAAATAAGCCCCATGTCCGATGGGCTTCATCATAGCCTCCTGCGCCAATCCGGCAAGCAATCCTGCGCATAGTGAGTCGGATCCTCAACACGGACCTCCTTCCGACTCGGCTGAGATCTCCCTGGTTTCTCCGTGCTTCAGCTCGAACTCCTTGTCCTTGAATGCGACGCGTATGGGCTTTGCACTCGTTTCTTCTCCGGCTCCCCGTGTGGCAAAGTACCCGTTTCCCAGCGTGCACAATGCCTCCCTGATGCCTTCACCATCCGGGTCGAACCCTTCGTATATCAGCGACCACTCGTTCATTCTCTCCCTCACGGCAGGCCTTCCTGTAGAGACTCGAGGAATCGGCGCACTTCTTCAGGATCGTTGAGCCGGTACTCGGCCGAACTCTCCTGACCCGAGTCAACGACGATGGTAATGCCCCCGTCTCTGATGGCCGCAAACGCGTCCTCATCCGTGGTGTCGTCTCCAATGTACAGGGGTAAGGCGTCGTTGGGATGGTGGAATCCCAATGTCTCCATCAACCAGAGGACCGCCTTGCCTTTGTCCCAGTCCAGACCCGGTTGCACCTCGAATATCTTCTTGCCCGACGATTTCCTGAGTTGCGGATGGTGTGCGATCACTCGATCTACCGTTTCCTCCACCTCCCCTATTCTCTCTCTCGGAGTTTTTCGGAAATGCATCGCGACGGAATATTTCTTGCGCTCCACCACGGTTCCGGGAATATGGCGAACCGCGTGCGTGAGCTCGGTTTCGGCCGCATCGAGCAGCTGCAGGTACTCCCGTGCTCGTTCTTCGGCAATATTGTCGGGGCCTGATATTTCAAACCCATGACTCCCCGCGTAGTATACGTCCTCGAGCCCGACCATTCGCCGCACGTCATTCAACCCCCGGCCGCTCACTATTGCGACGAAGGCCACTCGGGAAAGCTTCCGCAGGGCCGTGCGCGTTTCCTCGGCGAGAACAGCATCTTGGGGATTATCTACAATGGGCGTCAAGGTTCCGTCATAATCCAGGAAGCAGGCGAGTCGGCGTCCCCGCGCGCGTCCGAGTATCTCTTCCACGCGATCGAGGGCCGACGGGAGCGTCCCCGCGCGCACCGTCTCATCGGCCTGGCCGAACCGTACCACGTGCACCTTCCCCAAATCGTTGACCACTACATGCGCGCCCGCCTCCAGCAGATCCTGAGCCTGGTCTTTTCGATCAACTCCCACGACGCATCGGAAGCCGCCGTCTCTTCCCGCTACAACACCCGAAACGGCGTCTTCGAAGACCACCGTCCGATCCGGACGTACCCCCAAACGTCTTGCCGCCTCCAAGAACACATCCGGATCCGGTTTTCCTCTGAGGTCGAGTTTCTCCAACTCAACGCCGTCCACTCGGGTTTCAAACAGATCAGAGAGATGGGCCGCTTCGAGGACCGCCGCGCAATTCTTGCTCGACGAGACCACCGCGGTCTTGATTCCTGCTTCTCGCAGGGCCTTCACCAGCTGAACGGCGGGGTCGTACGTCTCCACGCCCATCGTCTCGAGCAACCGCTGATACAATTGATTCTTTCGGTTGCCCAGGCCGCAAACGGTTTCCATTCCGGGTAGATCGCCAGGATTTCCCCACGGCAACTGTATGTTTCGCGAATTAAGAAAGCTCTGGACCCCGCGGTACCGAGGTTTCCCATCAACATAACGGTCATAGTCCGCGTGCTCGTCAAAGAGACCAATTTCCCTGCCTGTTGCTTCCCGTTGTCGTACAAGGAACTCATCGAACATTTGCTTCCACGCTTTGGCATGCACGCGTGCAGTCCTGGTGATCACGCCGTCGAGATCGAACACCGCGGCATCATACGTGTCGGTTCGGATGGTCAGTGCGGGTTCGCCGCTCATGTGGATGTCCTTTCTCGGTTCACGGGCTGTGCGACGGCGGTCTCGTATTCCGAGGCCTTGCCGCGGTCGAACCGTACTGAAGCGGTGTCCGACGACGCGCGCGACAGCCTTATTGGAAGCCTGAACAGAACGTCTCAACGGAATTTAACGCCTGAATATACTCGTGGAAGTCGAGCGGCTTTGTGATGTACAGAGCAGCCCCCAGCTCGTGACACTTCCGTCTGTCCCCGGCCGCATCGGAAGTCGTGACCACGACCAGGGTGATCGTGGAGAGTTCAGGACTGCTCTTGATTTCCGACAACACCTCAAAGCCGCTGCGTCTGGGGAGATTCAGGTCCAAGAGGATCAGGTCGGGGCGTGCCGCCTCACCGTGAGGGCCCCTCTTGAAAAGGAAATCAAGGGCCTCTTCACCATCTTCCACCACGTGGAGTCGGTGCTCGATCTTCCAGTCTTTCAACGCTTCCCTTGTCATAAGGATATCCATAGGATTGTCCTCCACAAGGAGAATGTGCATGATGGACTCCTGCCGTGTCATACCTTCGGCCCGTCGGGAATGGCCACATGGAATACGGAACCCACGCCCGTTTCGGATTCCACCCACACGCGGCCCCGATGGCGCTCGACGATCTTCTTGACGATTGCCAGCCCCATACCTGTACCGTCAAACGATTCACGCTTGTTCAGCTGTTGAAAGATGACGAAAATGCGCTCAAAATGTCGCTCATCGATACCAATGCCATTATCCTTGACGGAGAAGATCCATTCGTTGTCGCTCTTTCGAGCCGAAACATGAACTTTCGGCCGTTCGGCGCGTCCAAATTTCACCGCGTTTCCTACCAGATTCTGAAACAGTTGGACCAGCTGGGTGGAATCACCGGGAACCGTGGGCATCTTGTCACAGGTGACTATCGCGCCCTCTTGCTCGATTAGACTCCTCAGATTGAGGATCGACCGGTTCACCGCTTCTTGAACGTCAACCATTTCAAATGGCTGATTTCGCACGGCAACTCTGGAATATTTCAGAAGATCCGCAACAAGATTCTTCATTCTTTTCGCGCCGTCCACGGCATAATGAATCAGCAGATCCGCATCGCCGTCCAGTTTGCCTTTATGGCGTTTTTCCAACATCTGCAAAGCAACGGTGACGTTGCGCAAAGGTTCCTGCAGATCATGTGAAGCGACATACGCAAAATGTTCAAGGTCGGCGTTCGACCTGGTCAGATCGGCTAGGGTCTCGTTAAGGGCACGTGCCGCCTGGTTGCGCTCGGTAATGTCAATCCCCATCTCCAGAATGAGGTTGGAGCCGTCCACGTCGGTGAACGGGAAGTCGTATATGTCATAATCTCTCTCGTTTGGACCGGTCCAGAACCAGTGGTGCGGAGCTCCGGTCCTCATGACCGCATATGTCTCGCAGATCTCGCAGGGCTCCGTCCGATTGAACAGGAATTCATGGCAGCGCCGGCCCTGAGATTCTCCAAAGCTTTCCCGGAAATACCGGTTCGCGAACGGCATTCGGTAATCCGAATCGAGCAGACAGACGTATACCGGTAGTGTCTCCAACACGTCATAGAGCCGACGTCGTTCCACAGCCGCAGCCTCTTTGGCGGCCTCGAGCTCAGAGGTCCTTTCCTTGACCCGCGCTTCGAGGTTATCCAAAGCTTCCTCCAGCGCCATTTCCGCGGTGAACTTTGCCAATGCAACGGATGCGTGCTGAGCCAGCCGTTCCCAAAAGGCTATAATTTCACGAGTGAAACATCCCGTACGAGAATCATTGAGTTGGATGAGCCCCCACGGTTCGTCACCCGAACGCAAAGGGATCAACGCGACCGATTCATATCCTGCCCGGTTGCACACATTCCGTGCAGAAAAATCCGTTTCCAGGCCCAGTGGAACGCTGAGGAGTTCCGAGGTGGAGTTGGTCCAGAAGCTTCCCGCTGCGGTGAAGAACGGTTTGGACGGATCGAGCCCTCCGCTAATGACTTTGCCGCACATGCACTCCAGGACCGGATTGCCCTCATTGTCCAGGCAACCGGACCCATTCTCATCTTGGGCGCACACGTGGTTTTCGGAGCGAACGAACTCCTCAGGGAATCCCCGTGTCTCAAAATAGGGATAATCATTTCCGTCCCGGATTCGAACCCCGACCGCTTCGCAGCCGGATCGGTGTTGGAAGAAGCCGGCGGTGGACCGGATCAGGTCTTCGATTCCCCGACTCTCATTTACGAGATGAAGGAATTCAACCGTCAGTTCCCTCTCGTGTTCGTGGCGCTTACGCTCGGTTATGTCGTGCACCATTCCCAGTGACCGAACAACGCGGCCGGACCGATCCCGAACGTGATCGCATTTCTCGTGGACAACGCGCACTTCACCGTGTGGTTTCCTGACTATGCGGTGCTCTATTTCGTACGAGTCGCTCCCCTCTCGCAACGATCCCCGATAGGCTTCCTCCACCGCCTTGCGATCGTCGGGATGAACGACGTCCAAGAATGCGCCGAAGCTCGCTTTGAATTCCTGGGGTTCCAATCCGAAGATCCGGTACACCTCATCGGACCACGTAAGGACGTCGTTGACCAGGTCGAGTTCCCAACTGCCGAGATGCGCCATCGCTTGGGATCTTTTCAAGCGGGCTTCACTTTCCTTGCGCTGTTCTTCAGCCTGTTCGCGTTCGGTGATGTCCGTTAAGCCGACGACCGCAAGAAGGGGATTCCCTGCGGCGTCCCTCGCAAGGCTCCCGCCGTACGACCACACGCGCTTCCAGTCTCTATCCAGGCGGCGGACACGGACCTCCCAATTGCGCAATGTCTCCCCGCGGAGAATACGTGCAAGCGGCCATTGCTCGACAGGCAGGACCCGCCCATCGGACGTGGAAAGCTCGAACATGTCGGCAAACTCGTGAAGGCTACGCCGACATTCGTTCAGGCGCTCGAAACCGTGCATCTCGATCGCTGCTCGATTCCAGTGATAGAGGTTCCCCTCCAAGTCCGCGACGACCAGGCCTTCAGTCAGGTGTTCCAATACCGTACGGAGCTGTTCCAGATGCCGCCGGCCCTCCTCCTCGGCGTGCCTGCGTTTAGCGAGTTCCGCTTCTAAGGCAACATTGGTGTCGACCAATTCCGCGGTTTGCCGCTTTATCTCATCTTCGAGGTTCTCGCGGGTGGCCCGTAGTTCCGCGTTCTTGGACTTGAGGTCCAATTGAACGTGTGCGGCCTTTGCTCGCGAACGTCTCATCGCCTCGACGATCCCCGAGATCATTGTGCAAGTGAGGATAAAGACGGCCACACCAAGCCAATCGGAGAAACCTCCGATCGCGGGTTCACCGAAGATGAGATGCCCGGCGAACACTATCGACGCGCAGGACAAGAGAGTCGCCGCCAAGCCGGTGAAAAGGCCTCCATAAAGAGCGGCAATCGTTACGGCCGGATAGAATGTTATGTAGGTAAGGCCCGTTCCGAGGGCTTGGAGAGGCCATAGCCTCACGGCGCTTGCCAGGGCAACAACAGCGACGGCGGGAACAAGGCCCTGCCGGACAATGCGGGTAATCCCCTTCCAGTGCATTAATCCGTCCTCTTACACGCAGCAATTTGGGCGCGAGCCGTACTATTTCATGCTTGAGCGTACCTCCCAAGCTCCCTTCCGTCAAGCACAACCTTTCGGCCACACCGAACCTTCAGGATGTTTTGACCATCGAGCCTCGAGACGGGCGTCCCGAGAATGGACAACCGAATAAGTGTAATCGGTTGGGCTTCGCATCGATATGGCCGCGTACGTTCCCATTCGACCCGAGCCGCGCCACGGAACATTTTCCATGTCCAACATATCGACATAACGTGATAAGATGATACTATGGTAATGGGATATCGTGCACGACCCCGGTCGGCCGGCATGCCGCGCCGCCCATGGACGGGGAAGTGCAACATTTGAATTGCTTCAACGATCGTGCGCGGCGGTCTTCTCCGATCATTGCCGGGGGAGACGGCGGGCATCTCGCGGAGAACGCGTGTCCCCTACAACAGCCGGGACGGTGAAAAATGTGCGACCGAACTTAGGAATCAGAGTACTAAACGCACCGTTGATCCATGACATTGCAGTTCCGTACGCTGATTCATGACAAACCCCGCGATCCGAGGCGGACCCGGTGATTCAAAAGACATGCACTTCTCTGAGAGGACTTGCAAAGGTGACCGACACGGCACGGCGAGATTCCAAGTGCGTTCACGGCATCCTTCAAGAAGGCAGGAACTGCCGACGGAAGCGTCGAAGCGGTAAAGTCGCATTTCTCATTGATGGTGACGCGTACTTTCGGGCATTGCACGCGGCAATCGGCAACGCACGAAAACGCGTGTACATCGCAGGATGGGATATCGACAGCCGAATCTCTCTGCTGCGCGACAACGCCGCTTCCATGAAGTCTTCCCGCTTATCTTCATTCCTCGAAGCAGTAGTTGCACGGAACCACGATCTTCACGTCTATCTGTTGGCATGGGACTTTGCAGCGATCTTTGCACTGGAACGAGAACTGCTTCCCGTCTTCAAATTCGGCCCGGGCTCGTCCGACCGCATCCATTTTCACATGGACGATCAGCATCCACTGGGGGCGTCACACCATCAGAAGATTGTGGTCGTGGACGATGCCGTGGGGTTCGTAGGAGGACTCGATCTGACGAGAGATCGTTGGGATACTCCCGAGCATAGAGCGCAGGATCCCCGCCGGGTGAATCCGGATGGGCGACCGTACACCCCGTTCCACGACGTCCAGATGATGGTTGATGGCGACGCTGCGTCGTCTTTGGGGGACTTGTTTCGCAGGCGTTGGAAACAGGCCTCCGGAGAGGTACTGCAACCGCCCGGTCCGGCGGATACCGATCCTTGGCCGTCCGGGCTTGCACCGGACGTAACCGACGTCGACATCGCGATCTCACGGACGGAACCGGCGTTCAATGGCAGGGGAGGCGTTCGGGAAATCGAGGCATTGTACCGTGATGCCATCGCGGCGGCCCGAGATTCGATCTATATCGAAAGCCAGTATTTTACTTCACGTGAGGTCGCGGTTGCCGTTTCCGAGAGCCTCAAACAGGAAGCAGGACCCGAAATAGTCATCGTACTGCCGTACGAATCGTCGGGTTGGCTTGAACACGGCACCATGGACACCGGACGGGCATTCATTCTGAAACGTCTGCACGACTGGGATGCAACCGGGCGACTTCGAGTTTATTATCCCCGTGTGCCGGGAGTTCGCGGCATTGACATGACGCTCCATTCCAAGGTCCTGATCGTCGATGACGAGCTCGTAAGGATCGGCTCTTCCAATGTAAGCAACCGGTCCATGGGTCTTGATACGGAATGCGATCTTGCGATGGAGGCTTTGGGAGACGACCGAATCAGGAAGGCTATACGCGGTCTTCGAAACCGCCTCTTGGCCGAACACCTGGGAACTACGCCGGAGGCTGTGCAACGGCGGCACGAGCAGCACAAGTCCCTGATACGTGCGATCGAGCATCTTAGAGGAGATGACCGTACCCTTGAGACACTGAAAGTGGAAATGCCTCAGTGGCTGGAAGCGGTCTCGTTAGACACAAATCCCGCAGACCCCGAACGGACGGTGGATCCAACGGAGCTCATCAACCAATTCGTGCCCGATGAATTAAAGAAATGGGGGGTGATCGACTATCTCAAACCGGTCGTGGTCTTAGGGCTTGTGGCCGCTCTGGCCGTCGCGTGGCGATGGAGTCCGTTGGGTTCCCGGTTGGACGAGAGCGCAGTCATCGCGGTCGTTAACGCCGTTTCGGCCAGTCCGGTCGCCATTGTCCCCGTTGTGCTTCTCTACGTGATCGGGGGGCTGGTGATGGTCCCCGTCACTCTGCTTATCACCGCGGTCGCCATCGTGTTCGATCCGCTGCTCAGCATCGTGTACGCCACTTCCGGGTGTCTTGCCGCGGCCACGGTCAATTATGCGTTGGGATGGA
Organism: Desulfomonilaceae bacterium; assembly: GCA_031082285.1. Lineage (GTDB taxonomy): Bacteria > Desulfobacterota > Desulfomonilia > Desulfomonilales > Desulfomonilaceae > JAVHLK01. Next base: position 31,902 of record JAVHLK010000036.1, on the reverse strand, counting down.
AGCTGGGACGAGAGATGGTGCGGCGCCTGGCACGCGGAAGACTCAACAGGATCAGCAAACGCCTTGCCCGTCGAGGGTTGACAACGGTCCTTGTGCTCCGCGTGGTGCCCGTCGCCCCCTACTCAATCGTTAATCTGGCCCTGGGAGCCTCGCACGTATCGTTTCGTGATTACTTTCTCGGCACTCTCCTCGGAATGTTTCCGGGGATCGTCATTATATCCGTGTTCGGTGAGAGCGTGCGACAGGTGCTGCGACATCCCGACCTCAAGAGCATCGCGTTTCTCGTCGGCGTTCTTGTGGCGACCGTCGTACTTGGTGTGCTCATAAAACGGTATCTTGTCGGGGATCGGGAGGATGTCTGATCCCGATCTTCGATTTCCGAGATGATGAACCGACGCGAGTCCCGGTTCTATCATCGATCAAGGCAACGATCTCTCTTAACCGCCCGGAAGTGTATCCGGCGGTCGAAACCGGGCCAACCATATCAAGAAGGAGTCCTTCATGCACATAGGTGCCTGGATGACGAGCGAGGGATCGTACGACTTCTGCGTATGGGCACCCTTTGCGGACGACGTGAAGCTGGAAGTCCTCGACGATGTTCCGGGACTCATTCCAATGCAATCCATCGATGGGGGGTACCGGTGCGTTCGCGGCCTCCCCGTTCCCCCCGGAACCAGGTACCGGTACGTACTGAACGATGAACTCACTCGTCCGGACCCGGCCTCTCATTTCCAGCCGGAAGGAGTGCACGGACCGTCCGCCTGTGTGGACCATGTATCGTTCCCGTGGACGGACGCGGCATTCCGGCCCGTGCCGCTCTCAGACCTCATCCTGTACGAACTCCATGTGGGTACGTTCACGCCGGAAGGGACATTCGATGGAGCAATCGCTCGACTGGACGATCTTACGGTCTTGGGCGTCACCGCGGTCGAGCTCATGCCCGTGGCCCAATTTCCGGGCAACCGAAATTGGGGCTATGACGGCGTGTACCCCTTTGCCGTCCAGAATTCCTACGGCGGCCCGGACGGACTCAAACGATTCGTGAATGCATGCCATGAACGCGGTTTGTCCGTAATCCTCGACGTGGTGTACAATCACCTTGGCCCTGAAGGAAACTACCTGCGAGATTTCGGACCGTATTTCACCGATCGATACAAGACTGCATGGGGTGAAGCGGTCAACTTCGACGGGCCGTTCAGTGACCACGTGAGGAGATTCTTCTTTCAAAACGCGTTGCACTGGATCGGCAACCATCACGTGGACGGACTCCGATTGGACGCGACCCATGCCATATTCGACCGGCGTCCCGACCCGTTCTTGCGAGAACTGAGCCGGGTGGTGCATCGCTTCGGGGAACGCAACGGCCGTGCCGTGTATCTCTTCCCGGAATCCAATCTTAATGACCCTCGTCTGGTACGATCCGTCGAATTGGGGGGAATGGGATTGGACTGCGTGTGGAACGACGATTTTCATCACGCGGTACACACGCGCCTCACCGGAGAGCGCGAAGGGTACTATATTGATTACGGAGATCCGGATCATCTTGCCAAGGTCCTTGGACACGGCTTTGCCTACGAAGGAGAGTACTCGAGGTTCCGAAAGCGTTCCCATGGGGCGCGCGCGAAGGACCTGCCGGGGCAAGCCTTTCTCGTCTCGATCCAGAATCACGACCAGATCGGGAATCGGCTGAACGGCGAGCGCTTGAGTTCTCTTACGTCGTTCGAAGGACTCAAGGTTGCCGCCGGCCTCATGCTGCTCTCCCCGTACGTTCCCATGCTCTTCATGGGAGAAGAGTACGGCGAAACACATCCGTTTCTGTACTTCACCAGCCACGGAGATCCGGAGCTCACGCACGCGGTGCGCTCGGGCAGGAAGGAAGAATTCCAGGAGTTCGGATGGGAGAGTGAACCGCCCGATCCTGATGCGCTCGAGACCTTCATCAGGTCGAGGATATCGTGGGACGATCGCCTCAAGGACCCTCACGTCCGGTTGCTCGCCTTTTACAAGGAACTGATACGATTGCGAAAGACGTGCGCCCCCTTGAAGGTACTGGATAAGTCGGCAACCCAGGTGCATAATGTGCCCATGCAGGACGTGCTTCTGATGACCCGTTCCGCGGCAGGTGAAAGCTGCCTCATCCTGTTCAACCTGTCATCGGAAACACGTCGGGTACAATTGGATTGGAAGGTTGACGAGCAGGTCTGGGAGAAGATTCTTGACTCTGCGGACGACCTTTGGAACGGACCCGGGTCCATTCTCCCGGAGCGACTGAGTGGAGTCGTGCCTCTGACGGCACTCTCCGTTGCCGTATACTTCAGACGGGTGCATATGCCATGAGACGATACATCTGCATACACGGCCATTTTTACCAGCCTCCTCGGGAGAATCCCTGGCTTGAAGTCGTGGAGGTCCAGGATTCGGCATACCCGTATCACGACTGGAACGACCGTATTACGGCTGAATGCTACGCTCCCAATGCCTCTTCGAGAATCCTCGACGATCGGGGACGCATCTTTCGGCTGGTGAACAACTATGCAAGAATGAGCTTTAACTTCGGCCCGACTTTGCTCGCCTGGATGGAACGGGAAGCCCCCGACGTATACGAGGCGATCCTTGCGGGAGATCGCTTGAGCCGCGAGAACTTTTCCGGTCACGGGTCCGCTCTGGCACAGGCCTACAACCACATGATCCTCCCCCTCGCGAACAGTCGTGATAAACGAACCCAAATTCGCTGGGGGATCGAGGACTTTCGACATCGCTTCCAGCGCCTGCCGGAGGGGATGTGGCTTCCCGAGACCGCGGTCAACCTGGAAACACTCGACATCATGGCCGAGATGGGGATCAAGTTCACGATTCTGGCACCGAACCAGGCCAAGCGCATACGAAACATGGGATCGGACGATCGGCACGACGTGTCCGGTGGACGAATCGACCCGAGGCGGCCGTACAAGCTCCGACTGGATACCGGAAAGGAGATCGATCTCTTCGTGTATCACGGCGACATTTCTCAGGCCGTAGCCTTCGAGAGGCTTCTCGACAGCGGCGAGGCCTTTGCGCACGCCGTTCTGGGGGCACTCTCCGAAAATTCAGGGGAATCCGAAATCGTTCATGTCGCCACGGACGGAGAGAGCTACGGGCACCATCACACCGACGGTGACATGGCCCTTGCGTACGCGCTCCATCTCATCGAGTCGGACGGCCTTGCGACCATAACCAATTACGGCGAATACCTGGAAGCCCATCCGCCTGACTATGAGATCGAGATCTTCGAGAACAGTTCCTGGAGTTGCGTCCACGGCATAGAACGATGGCGCGGCAACTGCGGCTGCAGTTCCGGCGGATACCCCCACTGGAACCAGGAATGGCGTGCACCTTTGCGCGAGGCACTGGACTGGCTCCGAGATGTCACGGCACCCGTGTACGAAGAGAGTGCCGGCAAACTGTTGAAGTCTCCTTGGCAAGCGAGGGACGCCTATATCTCCCTGGTTCTGGACCGCTCGGAATCCAACACGGAACGTTTTTTCGAGCAACATGCCGTGCGACCGCTCTCCCAGGATGAACAAACCAGGGCCCTGAAGCTTCTCGAAATGCAGCGGCACGCAATGCTTATGTACACCAGCTGTGGGTGGTTCTTTGACGACCTCTCGGGAATCGAGACCGTCCAGGTGATCCAGTATGCCGGACGGGTGATTCAGCTGGCCGACGGCCTTTTTGGAAAAGAGATCGAACCTCGGTTTCTCCAACTTCTGTCCCATGCCAAGAGCAATGTTCGCGAGCACGGCGACGGGAGAGCCATTTACGAAAAATGGGTCAAGCCGACCATGCTCGATCTGAACAAAGTGGGGGCTCATTTCGCCATCAGCAATCTCTTCGAGGAATACGGCGAGAGCACGCCCGTCGGCGCATATCGAGCCGTTCAGCATGATGTGACGACGTCTTCCGCAGGTAAGGCGAAGCTCGCGGTGGGCAGAGCTACCGTGGCTTCGGAAATCACCGCTGAATCGCTTGAGTTATCCTACGGCGTGCTGCACCTGGGAGATCACAATATCGTATGTGGGGCCAACGATTGGAATGGAGACGTCCAGACGTTCGCCGGGCAGAGGGAGAAGCTTCTCGAGGTATTCTATCGTGGCGACATTCCGTCGACCCTTCGACTTCTCGATGAGTACTACGGTCCGAGCATGCACTCGCTTACGTCTCTGTTTCGAGAACAGCAGCGTCGAGTCCTGGATCAAATACTGGAACCCGCATCCAGAGAGGCTATTGGAGCTTACGGTCAGATCTATGACTACTACGCTCCCCTGATGCGTTTCCTGAAGGATTCGGGAACCCCGTCGCCGGGATCCCTTTCCGCGTCTGCAACGATCGTTCTCAATTCACGCCTGAAGGAAGCATTGAAGAGTGAGTTTGTCGATCCGGATGCCGTCAGGCTGCTCTTTGACGAATCGGACAGGGCGGGGGTGGTGCTGGATCACACGACCCTCGAATTTGAGTTGAGACGAAACCTGGAACGCCTGGCATTACAACTCGTTGATAATATTAATGACACTGCGTTTCTTAAGAATTTTGTGGAGGCTGCTCGGCTCGTACACGGGGTGCCATTTGAGGTAAACCTCGCAAGAGTTCAAAACCTCTTGTTCCCGATTCTGGAAGCTGCCCGATCATCCCCCCCCGTGCCGGAAGAATCCTTGGAATCGACGGAAGAAGAGCCGATGGAGTACCTGAAGATCCTTGCCGAAAACCTGGGCCTTCGGTTTTGACCGGATGAACGGAAGTAATCCGGTTCATGCCCGCGAACTCATTGATTCCCACAGGAGCACACTGCCATGCGAATTCCGCATGCTACGTATCGCGTGCAATTGAACACTGAATTCGGCTTTCAAGATCTCCGGAAGATCGTCGGCTACCTGTCGGATCTGGGCATATCAGACGTCTACGTTTCCCCCATTTTTAAGGCGCGTGACGGGAGCCCTCATGGTTACGATATCGTGGACATGAACCGGATCAACGACGAATTGGGAGAACCGGACGACCTGCCGGCACTCTCCCGAGAACTTCGTGAAAGGTCTATGGGATGGCTCCAGGATATCGTTCCGAACCACATGGCGTTTCACCACGGCAACGACATGTTGATGGATATCCTGGAAAACGGCCTCAGTTCTCGTTACGCAACCTTTTTCGACATCTATTGGGACGATCCGCATCCGCTGGTGACGGGCCGACTCCTTGCGCCGTTTCTGGGACGACATTTCGGCCAATGCTTGGAGGCCGGCGAAATAGTGCCGGCCTATGGGGCACACGGCTTCAGGATTCACTATTATACCTTGCAGTTTGCCCTCAAGATCGAAACCTATGCCGACGTTCTCGGTCATCGCTTGGGAATGTTGAAGGTGCGGATGGGGGAGGACGATCCCAATTTCGTGAAGCTCCTGGGGATCCTCTATGTCTTGAAGACACTTCCGGGGGAAGAAGATCGTGACGAACGGTATCATCAGATCAGGTTTGTCAAGAGGATGCTTTGGGAGCTCTATACCCGGGACGACAGACTAAGAGCCTTCCTTGACGAGAATATTCGAATCTTCAACGGCACGCCGGGGGACCCCGAAAGCTTCAGGCTGCTCGAGGAACTGCTGGCCCGGCAGTTGTTCAGGCTGTCCTTCTGGAAAGTTGCAGCCGATGAAATCAACTACCGACGCTTTTTCACCATCAACGAGCTCATTTCCGTGAGAGTCGAAAGCGAGGAGGTGTTCCAGGAGACGCATCGGCTCTTGTTGGAGCTACTCGCGAGAGGGATGGTCTCGGGCTTTCGCGTGGATCATGTGGACGGCCTGAGAGATCCGACATCGTATCTAAGGCGTCTTCGCGAGAAAATCCCCGGGGTGTTCATCGTCGTGGAGAAGATCCTGGATCCGGATGAAGCTCTCCCCATCGTATGGCCGGTTCAGGGCACTACCGGGTACGATTTTCTCAGCCATGTCAACGGCCTGTTCTGTCGTACGGAAAATGAAGATGCGTTCGACCGCATCTACGAGGCGGTAACGGGGTTCAGCGGAAGGTACGACGATCTGGTCAGGGAAAAGAAGACGATCATCATCGACGAGGATATGTCGGGCGACGTGTACAATCTGGCCCAACTCATTAAAGGTGTCGCCGTTTCAGACAGACATGGGGGCGACATCACATTGTATCGGCTGCACCGCGCATTGAAGGAAATCCTCTCGGTATTTCCCGTGTACCGGACGTACTTCGGCACTGATTCCTATTCCGCGACAGACCGGAAATATGTGAAGGCCGCGGTGGCCGAAGCCTTGCGGCGACGTCCCGGGCTCAGGTACGAGTGCGCGTTTATTGAGCGGTTCTTGCTCTTGGACTATCCGGATTACCTCTCGGATGACGAGAAGAGCAAATGGCTCGAAGTGGCCATGAGGTTTCAACAGCTCACCGGGCCACTCATGGCAAAGGGATTCGAGGACACCACCCTGTACGTATACAATCGCCTGGTGTCGCTCAACGATGTGGGCTGCGAACCCCGCGACTTCGGATATACCCTCGACGCCTTCGACGAATTCTGCATTAACCGGCAACAGCTTTGGCCGCACTCCTTGAACGCGACGGCCACCCACGACACGAAGCGGGGAGAAGACGCCAGGGCACGGATAAATGTCTTGAGCGAAATTCCACGGGAGTGGGAAGAGCGCGTAAAGAGATGGATGGATTTGAATCAGAGGGGAAAGGAGCGACTCGGCAACGAATACGCTCCGGACACGAACGACGAGTACCTACTGTATCAGAGCCTCATTGGCGCCTTTCCCTTCCATGAGGACGACTTTGGCGCCTTTGTACAAAGGATCAAGGAGTACGTCGTCAAGGCTGTTCGAGAAGCGAAGGTTCACACCGCGTGGTTGACGCCGGACGAGCGATACGAAAACGCCTTTGTCGCGTTTGTGGATACGATCCTCGGAGACGCGGACCACAACCCGTTCCTGGAGGATTTCCTTCCCTTCCAGAGGCGAATCGCGCACCATGGGATGCTCAATTCACTTAGTCAGACGCTCGTGAAGATCACCGCTCCCGGGGTGCCCGACTTCTATCAAGGGAGCGAACTCTGGGACTTCAGCCTGGTGGATCCCGACAACCGCAGGCCGGTATCCTATGACGTGAGACGGACCTTTATCGAGGACATACTGCTCAAAGACGAACGAGGCCGGTCCGGGCTCATCAAAGAGCTCATGGAAACGTATCGGGACGGCCGTATCAAGATGTTTCTTATCCGTGCCGCGCTCTTGGCAAGGAGAGCCCATGCCGACCTGTTCCAGACAGGCGAATATGTTCCGCTTCGAGCCGGCGGAGTGCTGCGGGACCATGTGATGGCGTTTGCTCGACATTCCCACGATCGGTGGGCCGTCACGATCGTCCCTCGCTTCACTACCTCTCTTGTCCGTGACGGGCGGTTCCCGCTCGGAGAAACGGTTTGGGGCGACACCCGTATTCCGGTTCCGGGCGGCATGCCCGCCGAACTCGAGGACGCCGTCTGCAAGCGACCGGTATCCACCGGGGGAGGTCTGCTTGTGGCGGAAAGCCTGAAGGAATTCCCTGTCGCGCTCCTGACCGGTCACTGTTGAAGCGGTCGACCCCGGACCGGTCACCGGACTGCCCGTCGCTTTCGTTCCGACGCGGGCTTCGCCATGGTGAGACCGAGAAGCTTGGCCATTCTCAACGCGATATCGGTGTTGTCAAACGACCCTCGGAATTCTTCCGCGCCCGGCCCCACGGCAAACGTGATGACCGGTTGAGCGGTGTGCACGAATGCGGTCCACCCGACCTTTGCACGCCTGCTCGCAATTGAACCAAGCGCATACTGACCCCACGAGAAGAAGTACCTGTCGATCTTCGGACCGTAACCCGTAAGTTGCGGCGTGGAACTGGGCAATGCCGTCGCAGAATTTGCCCAAAACAACGCGCGTTCCCTGTCGGACAAGTGGTAACCCCCGGCTTGAAGGATCTTTTCCGCGTTCTCGGGTCGCTTCATGATCATCCTGCCGAGATATTCCGTGCTGTGCTTGATCGGCTTCAACGCAGTGATGTCCAGGGCATATTCCGTTCCCGTTCCCAGTCCGAGCCCGCCGGTCTCGTGGTCCGCGGTAACCACCACCAAGACGTCGGGACGGCTTTGCCGGAACTCCAAGGCCGCCTTTACCGCGTCGTCAAATGCGATGGTATCGTATATGGCGGCCTTGATATCATGGGTGTGGCAGGCATGGTCGATGCGTCCGCCTTCGATCATGACGAAGAAGCCTTTCGGATTGCGGCCGAGGATTTCCAGAGCCGCCTTTGTCATTTCCGCCGGGGAGGGCTGCGAGGCCGCGTCGGCTTCATTCCGCCGGTCGAGCTCGTAGGCCATGTGGGAGGCCGCGAACAGTCCGAGCAGTTTGTCCGTGCTCGTAAGGTCCACGGCGTCCAGTTCGGCCTTGGTCCTCACAAAGGCATAACCTTTCTTCCTCATTTCCTCGACAATATTCCTGGAGTCTCTCCTTCGTCCTCCCGTCTCGTCTTGCGGAATGAAGTTCGCCAGACCTCCGCCCATGGCGACGGCCGGAGCAAATTCCGACAACTGTTCGGCAATGAAATCTTCCCGTCTGCGATGGTCGGAACGGCTGTACACGGCAGCAGGGGTTGCATGGGTCAACCTGGTTGTACTGATGACCCCTACGGACATCCCGGCTTGTTCGGCTGCATGACCGATGCCCGAAACCTCCGTGCCGTCCGGGAGGACGTTGATCGAGTTGCTGTTCACTTTGTGCCCTGAATAAAGGGCGGTTGCCGCTGCCGCCGAATCCGGTATCTCCGCATCCGCGGCATACGTGGTTGCGCTCCCTCGTATGAGAATGGAGTCCATGGCCAGGCTCCTGCCCAACACCTCTCTTGCGTAGACCGCCGCGGAATGGATCTGGTTGATTCCCATTCCGTCGCCGATCAACAGGATGATCCCAGAGGGCCGGCGAGGTTCCCCCGCATGCGGTGCCGGCGGTCCAAGAGCCGTGACCAGCACGACTGCGAAGACGAGACCGATTAAGACTTTACATGCCTTCACGGCAACGACCTCCATGAACAAGGGACGGCACATGCCGGATGATATCATTAAGGAGATGACCGAATCAACTACCTAACATTAAGGTTTTGCTTCAGCTCATGTGATGTTGTACGGCATTGTCGTACACTGCCGCAGCTCACCTGCTCGCAGTCTCCTGCTCTAAATCGTCATATTTTCAACCCTCATCGAGGCCTTCAGGTCGACCCGGGTATGGTTAAGGCGAACGGCAGTTGTGGTATAGTGACGGAAGTGACGAAACAATGCGCGACTAATGACCGGGAACGACTCTACAATGAATTGAGCACCGATTCGCACCTGAAGTCGGCCGAGAAAAACAGTCCACGGCTGCATCAATGGGTCGAGTGCCGGTGCAGGGATGATGCCCCATGGATGATACTGCGAAAACACGTGAGGAATTGATCTCTGAACTCGGCCGTTTGCGGGGACTTGTAAAAGACCTGCAAAAGGCGGGGCGAGAAAGGCGCACACCTCGGGAGGCCCTTGAGGAGTGCAGGGACCGGTACAGAAAAGTCATGCAGGCCACCCGGGATGGGATCGTGGTCACCACGCACGGCACGATCGTCGAGGTCGACGATCAATTTGTCGCCATGGCGGCCAGAAGCCCCCGAGATGTCATTGGACGGCCGTTTTCAGATTTCCTTACCGACGGTACGAAAATTTTCTCACACGCGCGGGCGGGCGGCGACATAAAGGACGTGATTGAGACCGGCTTGCGTGCGGCCGACGGAAGCGTGGTACCCGTGGAATTGTCCACTGAACCCTTTACCGAGCGTGAGGACCACCTTCAGATATCGGTGGTACGTGACCTGACTCCCGTGATTGAGGCTCACAGAGCGGAAAAGGAAATCGAGGAGCGCTTTCGCGCGGTATTCATGGCATCTCCGGACGTGATCTATCTGAAGGACGAGAACCTTCGACTGACTCACGTCAATCCTGCAATGGAGGAACTGTTCGGCCTTTCGTCGGAGGAGTTGATCGCCTCCAAGGCCGAGGATCTCTACGGTGCCCGTGCCGCGGAACAGATCGATGGATGGGACGCCAGAGTGCTCGACGGGGAAGTAGTAGAAGAGGAGCACACGCGATTGATCAACGGAAACGAGCACACGTTCCTTGACACTCGGGTGCCGATTCGGGGAGCTGAAGGCAGAATATCGGGAGTTTGTTGCATTTCGCGGGACATCACGCACTACAAGAGATCGGTCCCCAGGCTTCCCCGCGGGGCAAAGAAATATCGTTCACCCGCCATGGCCGGAGTTCTGGCTCAGGCCGCGAAGATTGCCTCGACCAACGGCACGGTGCTGTTGCTTGGACCAACCGGGGTGGGCAAGGATTACCTGGCACAATGGATACACCATCATTCCACCCGATCTTCAGGGCCCTATTTTTCGATCAATTGTGCGGCATTGAGTCCCGAGCTGGCCGAATCGGAGCTCTTCGGCCACGAATCGGGCGCATTCACCGGTGCAAGGGGCCGAAAAAAGGGGATGCTCGAACTGGCCGAAGGAGGTACGTTGCTCCTGAACGAGATTGGAGAACTGCCTCTGGTCCTGCAATCAAAGCTTCTCACGTTCCTCGATACCATGTCGTTCATTCGGGTGGGGGGCGTAAAGAGCGTTTCGGTGGATGCAAGGCTCGTGGCGGCCACACACCGAGACCTGGAGGCTGAAACCGCTGCAGGAAGGTTCTTGGAACCCCTCTACTATCGTCTCAATGTGTTTCAGATCGTGATCCCCCCGTTGAAAGACAGGACGGAAGACATTCCGATCCTGGTCGAGGAAATCATGGCCGAACTCGCCGGCAAGCTGAACCTCACGCAGATCCCCCAGGTCGACGAAGCACTTGTGGAAGGCCTGGCCGCCTACAGCTGGCCGGGAAACGTGAGAGAACTGAAGAATGCCGTGGAGAGGTCTCTGATGCTCTGGGACGGCGGCCCCCTTGAACTGAAGCTCTCGGGCCGGCCTCAGGGCGGGGATCGATGGACGTACGATTTGCCCTTCCCGTCTTACTGGACCGTGCGGCAGGTTACGGACGAAGTCACGAAGGCCATGTGTATCGAAGCCCTGCGGCGAACCCACGGGAACAAGAAAGACGCCGCCAAGATTCTGGGAATTTCGAGAGACGCCCTCTATCGTTACATACGCCGGTTTCGGATCCACCCCGGCCTGGTCTCGTGATGCGAACCGGGCAATCCGGCCGAACCGCCCCTCGCGGATTTTGAAGCGAACGAAAGAATGCTTAAATGACTTGTACGGCGAAGGCCGAGGCGCCGCCAAGAGATTCGGCGACACCGCGCCCAGAGGACCAGGATGACCCAAGTCAGACCCCATAGAATTCTCGTTGTGGACGACGATCCGAACATTTGCAGGTTGATTGCCCTCAGCTTGGCTCGGGAGGGGCACAAGTGCTCCATGGCGTACAGTGGTGAAGAAGCAACAGAGATCCTGGAAAACGAGGATTTCGATCTGGTGATCACAGACCTCGTCATGCCCGGTATGTCCGGTATCGACTTGCTCAACATCGTCACGCGACTGTTTCCTAAGATGGCGGTCATGGTGGTCACTGCGGTCGATGATAAGGAGACGGGGATCATGGCCATGGAACTGGGAGCCGCGGGATACATCATCAAGCCGTTCAAGATCAACGAGATTCTCATCGGCGTATCTCGGACCCTGGCGAATGCTTCCCGGACTCGGGCATTCCGGTCGAGCGATTCCGGGGAACCGGAAACGGTGGGAACCGGATTGCCGAAAAGAAAACGGCTGCGCGAGATTTCGGCACATGAATTTCTTCGCTGTGTGAAGTCGGGAATGAGCGATCCGGAACTGATGGAGAGGTTTAATCTCTCTGGTGAAGGACTCCTCGATCTGCTCTCTCAAATGGGAACAGTGGGGAAAATAGATCAAAGGGACTTGGACGAAAGAGCTTCTTTGGCTCCCCAGACTGTTGCAGTCGATATTGACCGGTCGGATACCAAGGAAGGCGACAAGCCCGTTATTGGGGTGGGTGAGGCGGTTGAGTGCATAAGGTCCGGCATGGATGACGTTGCGCTCATGAAACGATTCGGCATTTCGGCCAAAGGCTTGAGCAGTCTCTTCAGAAAACTGGTTGAAGCGGGATTCTTGGCGCCCGAGGAGTTCTACGGGAGACCGCGAGCCGATCATGAATTCGTCCTGGATATGCGGGACACGCATAGGCGACACCTGGCAGTCACGACTCAAATTTGGGAGGTTACTCGACCGGATGCGAAGGGTTGGCTGCTCAATGTCACGGAGCGGGGATTGGGCACGTCCGGTCTCATGGCCCATGTGGGGGACGTTAAGGAGATTGTGATCGATGCCGGAAATTACGTCAAGATTGGAGGAGGCATAAGGGCCAAGGTCCGGTGCGTTTGGTCCGACAGTCAAGACCCCGATGGACGGCCCAACGCGGGTTTTCAGATTATCGAAATTGACGAAGATGCTCTGGATGCGCTCAAAGACTTAATAAAGCGTCTGACTTTCATCGAATGAGATCGGATTGATGTACAGCCGATCGAGCGGCCACGGGGTCATTCCGTAGGGCAGGTTCGACTTGCACCGGGGACGGCGGCGTGCTGCGTCCGAGATCCCATCGGCACGTGCGGGGTTCACTCCAGCAGACTTTCGTACCGTTGCCTCCAGTCGGGAGGAAAGCTCGCGTCGAGGAGCGGTTCCAGGCGTTTCATGGTATGGCGCCACGTTGAGCCGCCTTCGGCCACGATTGCCAAAAGATCGCTCAGCAGCGTGTCGAGGTTGACGAGATCTTCCTTCGATATGTACGAAATCGCTCCCCGCCGCATCGATTGAAGGATATACTCGGGATTGAGCGCGGGCGCCGTCAACATGACGGTGGGAAACTTGCGATTCACGGAGGATTCCAAGAGATGGAGCCCCTTCACGCCCATGACGTCCAGAATAACCATGTCGTAGGTTCCTGATTGGAGAAGCCCTAGGGCCTTGTCATAGTGCCCTGCGGTGTCTACGCGACACAGGTCGAGCACTTCGACAATGGTGTCCAGGACGTCGGGTTCATCATCTACGGCCAGAATTACCTTATCTCGCAGCACCGCGGTTCTCCGATTTATCCTAACGGAATTGGCCGAGTGAACCGGCTTGACACGAATCTGTTGTCTATACTATAAAGAAAAAAGGAGATCAACAATGGGGTCTGCCCTCTTGAAGGGGAAGCTGATCCCGGCCGTCGTCGACGAGCGGGACCTGCTTGATATTCTCGAGGAGGAACTTGAGGATCATCGAGTGGAACTCGACGGCGCTTCCACTTGTGGGGCCGGCGTTCAGAGAATGTCATCGTTGAGTCACGATCTTTTCATAGTGGACATTGCGGGCGTACTCGGGTTCGAGCTCTTCGAGTTCGCAGCGGCCAAGAGCAATCCCGTGGTCGTAGTGACCGCCCGTGCACTCAGTCCAAAGAACTTGAAGAAATCCATAGAGCTTGGCGCTCGGGCTTGTTTGTCCGAAGACCGACGAGGTCGGACCACCCCATTTCTCGAACCCGTTCCGGATCTGAGCTATCGATTTACGTGGAGAGACGCGATCGCACGGCGGGGCGGATTTGGAGGTGGAAGGTGTGGACCGGAATGGAACGGATCGGAGAACGCGTTTCGGGACACGTTCGACAGTGAGTTGGAACTCGGCGGGTAGACCATCGTTGAATCCTGATCAAAGAGATTGTGTCGGCCCCACTATTCGGGAGATGTTCCGTGCCCATTAAGAATATACAGACGTCTCATCTGGTGCATGATCTGAAGAATCCGGTCAATATCATCGAAACCGGTGCGCGATCGCTTCTCGAAAAGCAGGACCGTTACGGAGAATTGAACTCCAAACAGGAAAAAGTCGTGAAACGCATGTTGAGGAATGCGCTGAAGATCAGGGCACTCATCAATAGTATGCTTGAAATCGACAAGGCCGCCATGGGACTGCTCAGCGTCAATGAATGCACGTTGTCGAGGATTCTCAAGAGCGCATTCATCGAGGTATTCGACCTTGTGGATCCCGTAGTTGCAGACGCTCTGGAAGAAAGCAACACCCTCGAAGGCTTCCGCGGTTTATTGCGGGACAATCAGGTCTATCTTGAGGCCGATGAGTCCCATTGGAACCGGCTGATCAGAACTGACGAAACCAAGATGTGCATGATCGTCACCAACCTTCTGTCCAACGCATTTAAGTACAAGCACAAGAGCGTCTTTCTGAAATGCCATGCCGATGGCGATTTCGTCCAAGTGTCGGTGAGGGACGACGGTCCGGGAATTCCCGAGTGCTTTCATCGGCAGATTTTTGACCAGTATTTTCAATGTGTAAAGGTTGAGGGCTTTCCCGTTAGGGGACACGGCTTGGGATTGGCCGGGGCCCAGGCTCTCACCGAAGCGTTGGGCGGTCGTCTGACTCTTTGCAGGAGCCAGCAGGGCGCGGAATTTGTTGTTCGCATCGATTTCAACTCCAAGCAATAACTCGTTCGGGTTGCACGATCAATCGTGGCTCTCCATACAGGGGGAACTTCTCCGTTCAAGGCCCGGGTACCGGATGCGAGATCCCAACAGTCTTGTGTCCGACTCACTCTGTGAATCGGAACGTACGGAAGCCGGATCTTCAACCGATTCTTTGATTTCATGCTATCCTGGCCTCGGTTGAAACGAGTCGACAGGTGTTTTGACCCATTCCGTGACGCCGTCGCGAGGCCGGCGATCCGTGTCATGGGGGCTTGCGGATGCGTGTCTTTCGTTCATTGACGGTCCGGTCTGCCGTGGTTCCCCACTTCGGCGAGCCGATTCACGTCTTCCTTGCCGGGAGGAGACGGGGATATGGACAAGAAGAAGTCTCCTGAAATCGACCCCGTCGATGTCGGTGCCGCCGGGCTTAACCTACTCGAAAACGATCCCGACATTACGGAGACCATCGACCTCAGTCGCCTGTTTGCCGAGGAGTATTCGCCGTCCGGGAGCTTCGATCTGAGGGAAATGAAGTTCGCGGCATTCGGCAAACTCTTGCAAGCCATGTCCGTTCCTACGCTGTTGATTTCCAGTTCCCGTAGTGTGGATTTTGCGAACGACTCCTTTCTCGACCTTGCTCGACTTCCATTCGATCCCACGGGTAAGGAAATCTCCGACTTGTTTCCCCGGAGGAGAGAGTGTGACGAGACCATGGCCGCTTTGGAGGAGGTCTTCAGAGACAGAGTGCCTCGGACGATGGAGCGGAGGTTGCTCATCCATGATACCGAGGTGTGGGGACGTATTCATCTTCGGGCCCTTCGGCTGGGCGGCGAGCGCATGATCCTGGTGCAAATCGAAAACATCTCAGCTCAGAAGGAACTGTCCACTACACGCAAATATCGAAGATTGGTCAAAATACTTCCTCTGGGCATCGCCGAGTTCGGTACAAACTGGCCTTTGTCCTCTTCCCTGCCCGTTGAGCAGCTCCTCGACTCCATCGTACATGCCCGCGTACTCGATGGTAACAATGAGTTCGCCCGATTGTATCGGTGCGGAAGCATCGAGGAACTCATGGGCGCACCCCTGAGCAAGCTGTTTCCCATCACCGACAGCCGAACGGCCTTCTATCGGAAGTGGATTCGAAGCGGTTTCCGACCCGGTTCCTTCGAGACTGCAGAGATCGGCCCCAACCAACGCTCGAAGTATTTTGAGAACACAGTGATAGGAAATGTCGCGGACGGGGAACTCCACGGGTTCTGGTGGCTGGTCAAGGACGTTTCGGAAAGGAAAAGAATGGAGGACGAGTTGCTCAAGACCCATAAATTGGACTCCTTGGGCACTCTTGCCGGAGGCATCGCACACGATTTCAACAATCTGCTCACGGGGATTCTCGGGAATATTTCTCTGGTTCAAGAACAGAGGGATTTGAGCACGAAATCACACTCACGCCTGCTGGACGCGGCCAAGGCCGCGAACCGCGCACAGGACCTGACACGGCAATTGTCCACCTTTTCCAAGGGAGGCGCACCGATCAAGACGTCGGCATCGATTTCACAATTGCTCAAAGATTGCACGGGATTCGTCCTTCGTGGGACGAAGGTCCGAGGCAGGTTCTCCATACCGGACGATCTTTGGCATGTGGACATGGACGCGGGACAGATCAGTCAGGTGATCGACAATCTGGTAATTAACGCAGCCCAGGCAATGCCCAACGGAGGGCCGGTACTCGTCCGGGCATCGAACGTTGTCGTTCGCAGGGAGCATCATCTCCCCCTGGACGAAGGGCGATACGTTCGAGTGTCGATCGCCGATCAGGGAACAGGGATACCCAAGGAGCACATTCGCAAGATATTCGATCCCTATTTCACCACCAAGCAGACGGGCAGCGGACTGGGGCTGGCAACATCCTATTCCATCATCAAGCGTCACGGCGGTTTGATCACGGTTCGCTCCAAGGTCGGCGTGGGCACGACTTTCTACTTCTTCTTGCCCGCATCGTCTCATCAACCGGCATCGAGTATCCGGACGATCTCCGACGAAGGGTGCATCAGGCGAAGGATTCTTATCATGGACGACGAAGAACTCATTAGAACCCTTGGGAAAGAGCTTCTTACAGCCCATGGTTTCGACGTTGACGTCGCGCGGGACGGATTGGAAGCTCTCCAGGTGTACCAGCGAGCAATGGTTTCGGGCCGTCCGGTCGATCTAGTGGTAATGGATTTGACCATACCGGGGGGCATGGGCGGCAAGGAGACAATTGCGGAAATGGTCCGTCTGGATCCCCACGTGAAGGCCATTGTCTCAAGCGGCTATTCCAACGATCCCATCATGTCCGACTACGCGAGGTACGGGTTCAAAGCGGTCCTCCCCAAGCCGTACGACGGCAGGCAGATGTGTGAACTCATCGAGGGCCTGTTAAGCCCCCCGGGTGCACAATCCGAATAAGACTCACGGTGGACGGCACTCTGGAGCAAGATGCTCGGGATTGGGTCGCACAGACACGGCCCTTGGAAACGCACGAGGAGTCTCGTCAGAGCCGGCTGGATTGCGTGACCAAACGTACCGACCACACTTCCGAGACTCCACGGAAGGACCGGCACGCCGGTCGCTGCACGTTTCCCCGAGGCCTCAA
Source organism: Desulfomonilaceae bacterium (assembly GCA_031082285.1). Classification (GTDB taxonomy): domain Bacteria; phylum Desulfobacterota; class Desulfomonilia; order Desulfomonilales; family Desulfomonilaceae; genus JAVHLK01. The sequence continues at coordinate 14,691 of JAVHLK010000036.1, read as the reverse complement.
GCCCTGCGGTCCGTCATTTCTCAGACAAGACGCTTCCCTGCGGAGACATTCTTCAGCCGCGGATGTTTCGAAGCAATCGCAACGTCTGGAATGCAACCTACGTCGAAGCCCTCGGTGCCTACCGGAGCCTGCTTTTCCATGCCTAAGCGTCTTGTTCGGAAGCGCGGTTGTACACCTTGCCTTGACCAATCCACGTCAGGCATAACTCAAGATTCGTGCTCCGGCCTCCGCAGCTCCCTTCACGCGTAACGGGCACTATCAGAAGGCCGTTTCATCATCAGAGGAACGGGCGACAGCCGGCCTACTTGGATTTCTTCGCCGCCTCTCTGAGTGCTTTGGACGCGCTGAAACGCGGGACCGTCATCGCAGGAATCTTGATCTTCTTGCGAGTCTGCGGATTGACGCCGGTACGCGCTTTCCTCTTGCTCACGTAGAACGTGCCGAGGTCGGCTACCCGAATCCTACCGGTTTTCTTTTTGAGAGAATCGTGAATCGAGACGATGAAGGCATTGAGTGCCGACGCGGCGGCTCTCTTCGTGATCCCGGCCTCTTCCGCCATCTTGTTGACGAGTTCGGCTTTTGTCATGGCAAGTACCCCCTAAATGTATGCGGCCCCAAGGGCTTGAGAGACGGTAGCAATGCATTGGTGCAGGGTATAATTGCTCAGGCCCGTTGTCAAGAGAACTTCCGAGAAAATAATCACGTAAGGCGAGACTCAATGCAAGATTCCGGGCGCGCGGCATCGGGGAGCCCGGGGTACCGGTGGGAAACGAACGCGCTCGGGGAGCGCAGGACGCCCTCCCCGGCGAGCATAAGAGCCCTCATCTCTTGTCTTTTTTCAGCTTGCGCCGCTCCTCGTCCCGTATTTCACGACGCAGAAGCTTACCCACTTTGGACTTGGGCAGCATGTCCCGAAACTCGATGTAGGAAGGCACCTTGTACGAGGCAAGGCGCTCAGAGCAGAAGTTGATCAGCTCCGCAGCGCCGACTCCCTTTGCATCGTCTTTCAACACCACGATAGCCTTTATGCGTTCCCCGACTTTTGCATCCGGGACGCCCACCACACACGCTCCCACTACTACGGGGTGGTCCTGCAACGCGGCCTCCACTTCAGATGCGGACACCCGGTACCCCTTGTGTTTGAGCACGTCCGCGGACCGTTCAACGTAATGGATCTGCTCCCCCTCTCCGGCTCGCACAAAGTCCCCCGTACGATAGTAGGAATCGCCGTCGACGAAGACGAAGGAAGACGCGGTTTCCTCCGGTTTGTTGAGGTATTCCTTCACCGAGTGTTCCGAGGTCACCAGCAGCTCCCCGGACTCGCCGTGAGGTGCGGGCTCCAACGTGACGGGGTCGACGATCCTGACGCGGCGGGAGGGAAGCGGCACGCCGATGGACATGGGGGGCGGGTCCCCCGCGTCAAGACGGGAATAAGTGACATGCCCGGCCTCGGTGGACCCGTAGACCTGATAGATGGGCGCGCCGATTCTTTCCTTCCATCGCTGAAGCACCTCTCTCGGCAGGACATCCCCCCCGCAGTAGCAGTATTTCAGGGAACTGAGATCGTAGGTGTCCTGACGATCGTTTTCCAGGATCATCCGGTACAAAGCGGGGACCCCGAGCATCCATCTGACGCGGTACCGCTGGATGGCCACGAGTATCGCGTCGACCTGCGGCACGGGCATCAGTACGGTGGTATTGCCCAAATTCAGACCGATCGCGAGAAACAAGCCCAGCGCCATGATATGAAAGAGCGGGTTGATGGCAATATAGGTATCCGAGCCCTCTTGCACGTGCCCGGCGAACACCTCGTCGCTGATGTCGTTCACATAGGAGGTCTGGCCCCAATGATTACCCGGCACACCTTTGGGAAAGCCGGTGGTACCCCCTGTATAGAGAATGTACGCAAGATCCTTTACGGGATCGATTTCTACCGCGGGTGGGGCGGCCGCGCTCTTCAGCAAGGACTTGAAACTGATGGTTTCGTTGCCTCCTTGGACCTTGCCGTGGGGCGCTTTGTCCAGAAGAGTTGCCAGGCC
>JAVHLK010000036.1:0-12552 GCA_031082285.1 Desulfomonilaceae bacterium | reverse complement strand
CGCTTGGGAAACGACAACAAATCCAGCAGGTTGGTCACGATCACGTGCTTGAGCTTTGTTTTCGAAAAGATCTCTTTGACATACCCATAATTCGTGTCGTGACAGATGATGGTTTCCGCGCCCGAGTCATTGAGCATGTACTCAATTTCGTGCGACGTGTAGATCGGTGAAACCAGTACGACGACCGCTCCAATTTTCTGGGCGGCAAGGACGGCAATGATAAGTTGGACCGAATTGCTGAGATAGACGACAATTCTGTCCCCCTTCTTTACGCCCAAGCCGGCCAGCCCCGTGGCAAATCGGTCCACTTTGTTTTTGAGATTCCTATAGGAGAACTTGTCTCCCAGGAAGATGATTGCCGTGTGATTTGGATACTTCTCGCACGCTTTCTCGAAGCGGGTAAAGGTAAATTCGGCCCCCATGGACCGCCTCCTTGCTATGAACCGAAATATGCCGACTTTACGTCGGGGTTGTCCATGAGTTCCCGATTGGTGCCGTCCACTACGGCTGAGCCGTTCTCAAGAATGTAACCATAGTCGATAATGGGCATAATGGGCCGGGCATACTGCTCGGAAACAATGATCGAAGTCCCTCTCTCGTCCCGAATCTCTTTTATGGATTTTGCGAGCATGTACTGAATGATGGGGCTCAATCCAAGCAGAGGTTCGTCCAGGAGCAGGAGTTTGGGCTGAGCCATGAGCGCCCGCCCGATTGCCAGCATTTGCTGCTCGCCGCCGCTGAGGAATCCCCCGAGACGCTTGGATATCCTCACGAGGGGTGAGAAGATCCTCAACACGTAGTCGAGGGTCTCGGACGTCTGACGGGAATTCGCCAGATACGCTCCGATCATCAGGTTCTCCATGACCGTGCTCTCGGGAAAGATTCGACGCCTCTCCGGACAGAGGATGATCCCCGCACGGGCGCGTTTTGACGGCTTGAGTTCGCTGATATCTTGACCCTCGAAGATGACTTGTCCGCGAATGGTGATACGCTCTCCGCCGGCCATTTCTTCTTTTGTCCGGATGTCCGACATGATGCCCGAGAGCGTATACATGAGCGTGGACTTGCCCGCGCTGTTGGCCCCGAAGACACCGATGATCCGGTCTTTCCCGCAGGTCAGGCTCACATTGTTCAAGGCGAGCATATTCTCGTAGAAGACCATGAGGCCCCTGGCTTCAAACATAGCTGAAGACCTCCTCTTCCGATCCGAAATAGGCCTCTTTGACCTCTTTGCTTTCCATGACCTCGTCCGATGACCCTTCGGCGATCTTGCAGCCGAAATTGAGGACCACCACCTTGTTGGCAATCCGGAAAAGCTCCCGCAAACGGTGCTCTACCATGACGAGGGTTATGCCTTCCATTTGAAGTTTCTCCATCAACGGAACCATGCTCGCCATCTCGCTCATGCTCAGACCCGAAAGCACCTCGTCGCAGATGATTATCTCGGGTCTCAGAGCCAGGCAGCGAGCCAATTCCAAACGCTTGAGGTAACCCGTAGGGAGCGCGGAAGCCGTCTTGTACGGAATATATGAGTCTCGCTCAAAACCTATCTCTTCCAGAATATCTACCGCCACGGTATCTCGGCTGCCCATCTTGCCGCCGCCTCTCCAGCCCCCGGTTCGCCGGGCCCGAGGGGAGAACAGCGGCACGATGAGATTCTTGAACGCGGGAAGGCTGTAGTAGGGCCTCATGACCTGAAACGTCCTGGTCAGTCCCATGTCCGCGATCTTGTGAGGCTTCATGTTGGTGATATCTCTGCCCTTGAAGAGAATCTTCCCTCGGTCCACCTGAATGAATCCGGTAATGGAATTCACCAGCGTGGTCTTGCCCGAACCGTTTGGGCCGATGATTCCCAGGATGTCGCCCGGGTACACCTTCAAGTCCACCGCGGACAAGGCCAGTACGCCGCCGAAGGCTTTGCTCACTCCTTCCACGACCAGTAAAGGTTCTTGGTTCACAGCTTCTCCTATTGCAGAAAAAGTCTTTCATCAAGCCGTTGATACCGACACACTCTCGAAGCTCCGAGATGTCGGTATACCGTTTGAACGCGTATCGGCATGAGACGTACCATCGCCGAATCCGCCGGGACACGGCACTAAATCCGAACCCATCGTTCAAACTGCTCGTACTTTCGCGTCCCGTACATCATGATTCCTTCACTCTTAAAGACAATGAACGCGGTGAGAATGATCGCATACACTGCAATCCGCAAGGTTCCAAAGTCCCGAAGAAACTCGGAGATCGGCACTAAAATGATGCAGCCGATCACGGACCCTATCAGCGTACCACCGCCTCCTACCACCGTCGCGGCAATAGGAATAATGGAGAAGTCGAGCGCGAATTGGGAAATCCCGGCCCACATGTAGATGTGCGCCAAACATGCGCCGCCCAGACATCCAAGCATGGACGATATGAAGACGCCGAACGCCTTGTACGTGGTGATGTTGATGCCCGATGCCTTGACCGCCTGATCGTTGTCCTTGACACCAGTGAATACCAACCCGACGTCCTCGCTGACCATCCTCCTCAGTATGAACACGGCTGCAAGCACGCTACAGATGAGCACGTATTGCTCGACCCAACCGCTGGAAAAACCGTCGACGCCCATGATGCCGTCCGTTCCGCCGAAAACATCCAGGGCCTCGATGATGCGACCCGCGAGCAGGGGAAACATGAGACTCACGATGGCAAAATAGACCCCTCGCAGCGGCAGGCACGGCAGGAGTAGCACCGTGCAGATGGCCCCGCCAAGCACGGTGGAAACCGGAACGGTTACCAGGGGAGGCAGTCCGAAATGGGAATTCAGAAGGGCTGCACTGTACCCGCCCACCCCCATATAGAGCGCACCTCCGAGTGACACCAAACCCACATAATTAGCCAGAAAGTCGAAGCTTATGGCCAACAACGCAAAAATACAGACGATTGACAGCACCCGTTGCCAGTACGGGAAGGGTATGAGAATCACGGGGGCCAACAAAAGCCCTACGATGAACAGAAGTCGAGGTGTGAGCAAGTATGCGATTTCCGTCCAATGAGAGATCGCGTAGATCCCGTCCGTACGAACCTTGATCCCTCGGTCCAGTCTCTCTTTCCGTCGGTCCTTCGCCGGCTCGGACATATTTAAACCCTTTCCTCAAGTTCTTTTTGTCGGCCGAACAGACCGCTGGGCCTCGATATCAACGTCACGATGATTGCGACCAGGGCCACCACGACCTGATAGTGCGCCCCGAGATAAACTTGCGTCAGAATTTGTGCGAAACCAATGATGAATGCCGCCAGAATTGCGCCGTTCCAGCTCCCCAGCCCGCCGACGATGCACACCGCGACCGCCATGATGAGGACATTGTATCCCGACTCTACTACGATGCTTCCCAGGGGGAACAGGACCAGAGCAGCAATGCCGGCGAGGACCGATCCGAGCGCCATGGCTACCACCGCCATATAATCCGAATCTATCCCCAGCGTCATGGCCGCTCTCTCGTCCTGTGCCATGCCCTTGAGCGCCAGGCCCAACTTGGTCCGATTTACAAACAGCCACAAGAGCCCCACCAGGAGAACGCCGATCAGGACTACGATAAGCCTCTGGTAGTCTACCGATACGCCGATCAGTTCAATGCTGCCGTCCACGAACGGCGGGAGGGTGATCGTCCCGCCCTTGAGTCCGCCCCATCGCAGACCTTCCAGGATAGCCAAACCGATGGCGTACGACGCAATGATCTCGGAAATGGCCATGCCCCTGATTCGCACCAGCACGAATTGATACATCGCCGCGCCCACAAGGCCGGTAATGATGAGAGACAGCACCATGGCTATCGGATAGTACAAGCCCACGCGGTACATCAACATCCAAGCTACGTACCCGGTGAGCACATAGAGTGCTCCGTGAGCGAAGTTCGGCAATCGGCTCACTCCGTAGACAAGAGTGAACCCCAGAGCCATGAGGGCCAGAGTCACACTGTTAATGATCCCGTAGATGATTATTTCCATGAAGGAGCCTCTATCCTGCAATCATTCGTGCCTTGTCAAGCACGATGAACCATGAAAGTCCTCGTCCGTGTGTGTCCTCCAAGGGGGCACCGCGCCCCCTTGGAGCAGTGAAAAAACAAATCGTTGGGGAATTGCCGGCAATTACTCCTTCTTCTTCATCCATGGAGGGAGGAGAATCTCCCCGGTAGCGATCTTCGGTGGGAACACCACGACCCGCTTGCCGGCTTGCCACTGAAAGACGGTTCCAACGGCCCCTTCCTCGGGATCGAGACTCGGGATGACCTGGTTGTTCTTGGGATTGAAGCGGATACGTCCGTACACTCCCATAAGGTCAGTTTTCTTCAATGCATCCACAACCTTGTCCGGATCCAGAGACCCTGCGCGCTCAATTGCATCCTTGAGGACATACACCGCCATGTAGCTCGATGAGGTTCCATAACCCTCGGGTTCCAGACCGTACTTCTTCTCGTACGCATCCACGAATTTCATGGTCCAAGGCGTGGCCTTACTTGGAGCGTTTCCCGCGTTGACGACGTTGGCAAGACAGTACTCGCCCTTGCCGTCCGTTGCCTTCCAGAAGCCCGGCTGTTCGGCCGCGGCAATGATCGTGCCGAACGGGAGGGCCGGAACCTTCATGTCATGCCATTGTCTGAGAAGAATCGCGGACTCGGGCATATCCATCCAAATGATTATAACTTCGGCATTTTCCTTCTTGGCCTTCAACAGTGCCATGGAAAAGTCGGTGGCGCCGGTGGGAAACACTACCGGGTCCCCCAGGACCGTCCACCCTTTGGTGGGCATGACTTTGGCAAGGATACCGCCGCCGTTGCGCGCATGTGCCACATCCTGAACCATAATGAACAGCCGGTTGAGGTTGAAGTCCTTTTGGATCTGTTGCAGGCAGGGAATCAGTTCGCCGACGACCATCCATTTCGCTTCACCCGAGATCCGAAAGAGGTACTTGAACTTGTCGGGATTTTGCTCGACCATTTCATGATACTTGGGGCTCAACGCGCCGGTAGTCAATATAGAGACCACCTTGTGCTTCGCGATGAGCGGCATGGCCGCCAGAGCCGCTTCGGAACGAACGGGGCCTCCCACGAGGAACGGGACCTTCTTTTCAATGATGAGTTTCTCCACGGCCAACAGAGCCTCGCTTACCGGTACGCCCGGCTCGAGATCCCTCGTGTCGATCACCTCGACTTTGAACGGCCGCTTCTCGTCGCCGACCTTTACGCCTCCGGCAGCATTAATCTCCTCTACGGCAAGCTTAATCGCCTTTTCCGCGTCCCAGCCATAGAGGAAGGCCGTCGCAAGCGGGGAGCCGATGAGAATCGGCTCCGCGGCCAGGGCCGAGAACGTGGGAAAGAGCAATAGGACCAGGAGAACCGAAATCATGGAAACAAGTTTTCGTTTACACTTCATGACGCCACTCCTTTACCTTACGTGTGTTGAGAAGAGTTTGTGGGGAAAGAAACCCAAAGATGGAAAACAGCCGACATCTAAATCTATTTGGAGCCGCGGACACGCCTTCGTGCAAGGCAACCCATTCCGGCACCACACATGTGGACGTTGCCGCACGTCTTGTCCGCAATGCGGAGTTCCTTTTCGTTCCCGAATCGCTCCCTCCAGTTCATCCACTTGACAAAGGGCGCAAACGGATGCTCCGTGTCCAGCCTGAAAACCATGGTTCAACGATCGGTCACTTTTCTTGGCAATAGCTTTGGATCCCGGTATGGGAGGTTTCACATCGGCTCGGCAGCCTGCACGGCGCAGACCTTGGACCATTCTCTTAGGGGACGGCGACGGTCGAGTCGCTCAAGAAGTTTGATGTTCCCATGCCGGAGAACAGCGTATTCCGGTTAGTCCTTGTCGTGACCTTCCGTTTCATCGAGCGACAGGCCATGTTCTTTGATCATGCGACGCAGCGCGACGGTGCTCACCCCCAAGATTTCTCCGGCCCGCTCCAAATCTCCGTTCGTCGAGCGGAGAACCTGCTGGATATACTCCCTGCGGATCTCTTTCAGGGGCTTTATGTCGACCATCGCGCTCGTCGCCTTGTCGAGGATTTTCGTCTGAATAAGTCACTGAACCCAATCAAAGCGTTCAACTGTGTTGGAGCCGGTCAGCCGACGTTCTTCCGCTTCCCGGCATCGTTTCTCTCTGTGAAACAGGGCTATTTGGGAGCCTGCCCGCGAATGTCCATGACCTTTTTCAGTTCCGAAGGGGACCGGCCGATCTGCTCGGCTTGTATGGAAATTATGTTCTTGAGCACGGGGAATTCATACTCGTCGGAAAAGAAGGTCTCGCCCCAGATCACATCTTCCACCGCCTGATGATCCTCCTTACGCATGATCTTCCATCCTTCCGGGGTATCCCATGCGAAAGGATGGGCCTCAACCGCGGCGATGATCTTGTCGGAATCGGTGGAACCGGCCCGCTCTATCGCGGCCTTGAGAAAATACACTCCCGAGTAGGTCTCGCCCGCCATGTAGTCGGGATATTCTCCATATTTTTCCTTGTACGACTTCGCAAACCTGCGGTTCTCATCGGTATCGGGAGTGGTGAACAAATAGCGGCTCGACATGTACAAGCCTTCCGGCATGTCCTTGCCGACCGGAATCAGGACTTCCAGGGCCGCGCCGCAAGACATTGCAAACTTGACGTTGTCGAAAAGCTTCTCGGGCAACCCCTGTTTGATGAACCTCACCGCGTCGTCACCCCAAAGAGGGCACCATACCGCGTCGGGTTTCTTCTCCAGCACTTCCTTGACAAAAGGAGCGTAGTCCTCCGCCATGAGTTTGGGCCAGGCTTCGCCGACAAACTCCACATCGGGCCGAAGCTCCTTGAGCTTGTCCTTGAAAAACTGCCATGACTCGTGACCGAAATTATAGTCGGGCGCCACAACCATCCACTTTTTGTATGGTTTTGAAGCCATGAGGTACGCGCCTGCTCGAGCGTGCATCATTGCGTTGCTGAGCGTGCTGAAGAGGTACGGATTGAACTTTTCACCGGTCAGGGCGCCTGCAGCCGCCTGGGTCACCACAAGGATCTTCTTGTTCTTGCGCGCCGCCTCGCTCAAGGCCAGAGCCAACCCGCTCGATGTGGGCCCCATCAGGAAGTCGACCTTGTCTTCGTTCAGGAATTTTTCCACGAGCTCGGCCACTACCTCAGGTTTCAGCTTCGTGTCGCCGTATACGGCCTCGAGTTTTCTGCCAAGAATTCCTCCGGAGGCATTGATCTCCTCGACGGCCATCTTTATGGCATTGCACCCGTTGATCCCATATCCACCCAGCTTGCCGGAACTGATGAACATCGCTCCAATCTTGATCGGGCCTTCGTCCGCGCCGGCGCCGGCCGGACCAATACCCAGAGCGACGGCTGCCATCAGAATCGGCAACAAGCACTTCATCTTCATTCTGGTCCCTCCTTATCGTAATGTTGGTCAACAAGAAATTGCCGTAAGAAAAGGTCGTCAAGGCCGCTGTGGTGCGGCAGCTCTCCCCATATCCAAGCAATTGGCATGCCAAGAGAGCCGTCCCAGACCTTATTTCGCTAAGTACCCGGTCCTTTGGCGAAACTCGGATCGCATTCAAGTGCGGCACCGTCCCCAAGACCCACATGGATGGAAAGTTTGTTGCCGGCTGTGGAAAGACTTTTCCCAGTACTCGATGAGAGCGACTTCTCGGCACACATACGGCCGAGGATTGGGGGTAACGGCGCTGCATTCGCGCGTTCAGGCGTGCATTCGTCAACGAGCGGCCGGAGGGGGTCAAACACCGTAATATCCGTACTGTTTAAGACGCTTTCGCAAGGTCGGTCTCGACAAACCCAAGGCCCGGGCCGCGGCCGAAAGGTTCCCATCGGCCTGAAACACGGACTGGAGGATATGTTCCTTTTCCACTTCATCCAAGGTCCTCAAGCCTTTGTTCAGCGGCAATTCGGTTCCTATCTCGGTCAAGGAGTCCTTCACCGCGTCGGCCAGGAGAACGGAACCCCGCGATTCCATCACGGCCTTCGTCAACACGTTCTTCAGCTCACGCACGTTACCGGGCCACGTGTACGACCTGAGGCGATTCATGGCCTCTTTCTCGACCCGAGTCACCTTGGTCTGCAGCTCACGGTTGATCTCGGCCAAGAACACCTGCACCATCTCGGGAAGGTCTTCGATTCGTTCGCGCAGAGGCGGGACGTGCAGGCTGATCACCTTGAGTCGGAAGAGCAGATCTTCTCGGAAACGACCCTTGCGAGTCAGATCTACCAGATTGCGGTTGGTGGCCGCGATGATGCGCGCCTGTGACCGATAGGTCTGGGTACCGCCGACGCGGGTAAACTCCCTGTACTCGAGAAAACGCAGGAGCTTGGCCTGAAGTGGGCCAGGCAGATCTCCCACTTCGTCGAAAAAGATCGTGCCCCGTCCCGCCAATTCCAGTCGCCCTTTCTTGGACTCAACCGCGCCGGTGAACGCTCCCCGTTCATGCCCGAAAAGTTCCGACTCGAGGAGCGTGTCAACGAGAGTGGTACAGTCCACCGTCACGTACGGTTGATCCTGGAGACCGGAAGACTCGTGGATCACCCTCGCGATCAAGTCCTTTCCCGTCCCGGTCTCGCCCTCGATGAGAACGGTCGCTCTGTTCCGAGACAGAAGGCCTATGGTCTTGAATATGGATCGCATTGAGGGGGTGTTGCCCACTATGTAATGGCGCGGGTCCGGACCCGGATCCTTACATACCAATGCGGCATTGGATTCGGACGCTGCCGCGATGTGTTGAGCCATGGCGACCGCGTGGTCGAGTTCATCCACGTCCAGCGGTTTGTGAATATAATCGTATGCTCCACGGCGCATGGCTTCGATCGTCGACTCCATGTCGTGGTGAGCAGTGATCATGATTACCTTCACGTCGGTATCTCTCGACGTGATCTCCCTGAGAATGTCCAGACCGGACGAGTCCGGAAGGCGTATGTCCAGTATGATGACCTTCGGCTCATAGGACCGCCACAGGGCCAATCCTTCCTTACCGGTGGCCGCGGCGGCAACGCTGAGCCCTTTCTCGGTGAGAAACATCTCCAGGGACTCGCGAATCGAGGGCTCGTCGTCTATGACCAGAACTTTTCTTATGGCTTGCATGGCAGTCTCAATAGGAACGTAGCTCCACGGCCTTTTCGACTCCGTACGGTCACTTCGCCGGAATGAGCCTCGACGATACGCTTGACGTTGCTCAGCCCCAGCCCCGTGCCTTGCGTCTTGCTGGTGAAAAAAGGAGTGAAAAGGTGCGGTTTGTGTTCCCGGTCGATGCCGGCGCCATTGTCCCGAACGCCGAACTCGATGGCCTGATTCTCGTGTTCTCCCAAAGACTTGGTCCACACGGTCACCCGTCCTCCGTTCGGCGATGCCTCGATTGCATTCAGCAAGAGATTGATGACCGCCTGTTCCAACTTTCCGGCGTCCAACTGAGCCGGAGCCGGCCTCCGCGCATGACGTTGCACGATCGCCACGTCCTTCTCCGCAGCTTCAGGCTCCAAGAGTTCCACGCAACCTCTTACAAGATCCGACAAGTTTACCGTTGCCGTGACGATATTCAGAGGCCGTGCGGTATCGAGCAACTGCCGAAGAATTCTTTCCAGGCGAGACACTTCGTTGACGGTTATCTCCAGACGACGCAAATCAAATCCGTCCAGGTCGAGTTTCCTGGAAAGTATTTGCAGATTCATCTTGATTGCGGACAACGGGTTCCTGATCTCATGGGACAATGAAGCAGTGAGGTGGCCCACGTAGGCCATGCGTTCGTTCTCCCTCACTTTGGCTTCCATGGCCACCCGTTCACTCACGTCGCGACAAATGCCTATCATCATTGGACCTTGGCCCAGATCCACAACCCTGGATCGAATCTCCGTCGCGGCTTTCTCCGGTGCACAGCCCAGGCGAGTGTATTCGAGCTGCCCCCCCACGGGTTTCCCGTTCAAGGAAGCCCGGTACGATTCAAACACGCGCTCACGGCAATCCGGCGCGACAAAATCCAGGAACGGCTTGCCGAGAATCTCTTCCAGTTCCGCACCGTGCATGCGGCAGAAGGACCTGTTCGCAAACACTATTCGTTGGTCTTGAATGACGAAATAGCCGTCGTGAATCTCCTCCACGAGCGTCTTGTACCTGCGCTCGCCGGCCGCCAATTCCGCGGTCCTCACTTCTATCTCTTTCTCGAGATTCTGGGCATGGCGGAGTATGGCCATCTGGTGCATCGTCTGGAAATGATCGGAGAAGCGGTGGATAGTGTACGACAGACACGCGTTCAACGAATCCACGGAATCGGCCAGCAAATCCAACAGCCCCTGATCTTTGAGCTTGCGAACCACTATGAAACGGAACAGCTCGAACGCCTTCTGAACGTCCGACAGGGGGAAGCCGGCTTCGAGTCGTTTCTTTGTTATGTAGTTGATGAAACGCTCCATTCGATCGAGACGACCAAACGCGAGCACTTCCACATCGGCGTCGAAGGCCTCGGTGATCGTGCCGTACAGTTCCTGCCGAGGACGATGCCCGTAAGGCTCGGAAACCCTCTGGATCCGGTTCACCCATTCTTCGATGATCTCATAGCGGTGGCGTTGCAGCCAGCGGAGCATTCGCGGAGGCGTACAAGGAAATGGTACGCCGACGTGAAGTCCGGGCTCGAAGTCATACACCGGTGTCCGTAATCGCGCTCGTTCCGTTTGCATACAGCCCCCATACCCGCGGAGCACGTTTTGAACGGTTCACGGCCCCACGGATTTGCCGGACCGCTACTCCACAGCCTGAATTTGTAAATGCCTAAAACGGTGACTGAGATAGAATGTCGGCGCTGCCGATCGGACACCGCCTCGGCGTCACAATCGGTGATCTTCTTGTCTTACCGGTATATGTCGGGTCACGAGATCGTGAACGTTCTCCTGGTATCCCATTGCGCCTGGCACGCACCCGCGTTCCGGCATACCTGCCGGCCGCCGGCCGGACCATGTCGTTGACTCGCGCAATGAACGCTCGCGAGTGAGTATAGAGAAACATGCGCAATGGTGTCAAACATTATCCCGGAACGCGAGGCGTTCATCCGGATGAGGTGAGCGGCTCTTGATACCTTCCCAGTCAATACCGGTCCTCCTCATGGTGCCGGCCGCGCAATCGAGACGGATATCACCGAACCGGAAAATTGAAGTACGTGTCGGGGTAAGGTTCGTTCTCCAAGGTGAAGTGCCACCATTCCTTAGAATAGGGCTTGAAGCCATACTTCATCATGACCGCCCTGAGTAGGAGTCTATTCGCCCTCGGGTCCGGCGGCAAGGAAAGGTTTTCCGGCCAAGATTCCCGCCCGAAGAAGTCGAAACGCGTTCCCATGTCCAGCTCGGTGCCGTACGTGGGTATTGTGAGCGACACGATGGTCACGTCCACAGTGCTTCCGCGCGAATGACCGGAACGCTCCGCTATGTAGCCCTTTTTGAACAGATCTCCCTTCTTCACCTCCGGGTAGTATCGACTCTTCATGGCAGTATCGCCGAGGTCCTTTGCCCAGCGCACAAAGTGATCCACCGCGCGCTGCGGTCGATAGGCATCAAAGATCTTCAATCCGAGACCGAACCCCGTGAGCTCATCCTGAACCTGTTTCAATGCGTGTGCGGCCTCCCTGGTGAGTATGCACCGGTTCACAAGATAGCCGTCGATGGGTCGCCCGACGAAGTTATCGTCCGTCGCGTACCTGAGGTCCACGTGGATGGTGGGGATAAGCTCTTTCACGTCGACGAAGCCGTCGGGCAGGGAGTCTGCTGCGGTCGCCGGCATTGCCGCGGACAGGAATGCACAGATGAGAAGGATCAATACAGTGAGTCGCTCATGATGGGGCATTGCATATCCGGACTTATCCAACGTGCAGGATTCACTCACTGTTTTGACGCGATTGTTGCCAAGGCGAAACCCGTCCCCCTTTTCTCCGGGAGACCCGATCCTGATTTGAAGAATAGACATAAGGACACCTTCTCGTAAACCACCATGATCCGCGGATCACTCCTGACCGAGAAAATCCACCTGCACTCAGGACTGAGAACCGGGCAGAACCCGGGAATGAGAATGAGGGGGATTTTCAGGTAAGAGGGGTTGCCGGTCTGTTCCCGCAAACACCGTCCCCTGAACCGCTGTGTTGCCTTTACCTCGTGATATCCGTGCGTGTCCACCGAATTCCGATGGGCGTTCTTCGAAGCCGCCTTGATCCTCTGCATAGGGGCCTCTAAAAAGGACGCTCCCCTTTCTTTCAGAATGGAATTACTGAGTTTTGCTCTTGATAAGAGAAAGCACGAATTGCCGAGTGAGTTTGTTGTCAGGCTTTCTGTAGATTTCCCTGCGGTGACCTATCTCCACAACCAGCACGAGCAAAATATCGTCTTCCATAGCGTAGATTACCCGGTAATCCCCTACGCGGACACGGTACCTCAAGTCCGAGACCACTCGCAGCCCGCTTGTGCAGTCCTTCCCGATTGATGCCGTGGAACGATGGCTTCCAAGGCGCTATACAGCGACTTGACGTCACGCGTGGCTCTTGAGAA
>JAVHLK010000035.1:1431-46449 GCA_031082285.1 Desulfomonilaceae bacterium | reverse complement strand
ACCACATATTCTCCGTCCGACTTGTCCAGGTCAGGGAGTACGGCGGCATGTCCCACCACCAAGCCGTCCTGTCTACACACAAAGTTCCATCCCGAATCCAGCAGTCCGCGCACCCACCGATTGAGATCGACGTCCCTTGCCGGCGGGAGTCCCTGACTTATGGCCCGGGGAGAAAACTTTTCGTACATCTGCATCAAATCGGACAGGCAGTCAAGACGCTGTTCTTCTACCTCAAAAGGACGGCCTTCTTTGTCGAAACACTTCACGATTCCACGCCGATCCTTGTCGCTGTCAACCGTCCGGCCATATCCGGTCTTTCATAATGCCGTGCCGCTTAGTGAAGTTGCCGCAGCCAAGAGGCCGTTCTGTCGCCTTCGCATTGAGAAACGGTTTGAGCCTCCGACCCGGCCTTGAAGAAAGTGTCTCAAGAAACCGTAATGCGTAATAATCGTGCCACATCCCCCAGGCCCCGCGGCACGGGGCACCGGGCTGAAATGTTCATGTAAAGCCTTCTTACCTGATCGGAAGGAGCGGTCATTCATTCCGACGGCAGCTATGAACGCGTTTCACGACACATTTCGCGCCGGTACATTTTCCGTCATCCACGGAGTGTAGGTCAACCTGTTTTCAGGCAGGGACGCTCCTTCAATTACGAACTAAGAGCCGCAAAGCACTGATTCCCTCTCTTGATTTGAGTCTGTTCACCAATTCATCGGCCTCGTTCTCCGAGGAGAAACTTCCCAGGTAGAGACGGTAGATCACACCTGTTCTCGGCCTGGCTACAGGCTTAAGAGTAACCATGTATCCTCGCGCCTTCCACTTGAGGGCCCACTGTTTGGCAATTCCCGGATTGGTGAAAGCCCCCACCTGGACGGTATACCTCTTCTTTCCCGGTGCCGCTTGAGGAAGGTTCAGGCTTCTTGACGAGACTGTCCGGTCAGGGACCTCGGTGCTCATTCCGACAACGGACGGCGGATCGCCTTTCCCCCTATCCCCCGGACCGGATGAGGTCGCTTCCTGAAAGAAAGCCCCCTGCACGGCTGCGGGCGGCACGTCTTCCGAGTTTTCGGGAGAATCTTGGCGGGTCTCGTCCACTGTGGTCAGCTGCCGGTAAAACGTGACCTGCGGGGGCACGTAGCACCGCTCCTTTTTCGCTCCGCTTGCGGATTCCGAACCGGCCGGGGTTACACTCGTCTCCGGTCGGCTCGGAACCGAGGGCCCAAAAGCTCTACCGGTGACGGACGGGTCCCGAAGCAATCGGATGTTCACTGCGACCAAAGCGAACATGACGATGAGAGCGGCCGCCACCGCGAGAGTGAGGCGTCCGTTCTTCGGTGAGGTCTCGTCCCCCGAATCCTTCCGTTTGGCTACGCTTCGGGCGGCTTCCCTCGGTCTTGTCCGGAAAGTGTTGCGAAATACCATGTGTTATGTTCGCTTTCCGACCTGTCTCAGAATATTGTCCTTATGGTCGACACGAGCGACCGATACTTCGAGGCCGATTTCCAGGCTTTGCCGGAGGAAGTCCCCTTTACCGGTCCACATCGTTCAGGGTCGGGATATGCACTCGGTATCGCACGGGATTTTCTCATCTCGCACAACGCTCGATGCAGTCGCCCTCAACGAACGGATCGCATGCCTCACATCTGCTCGGGGGCGGAAACCCCCAGAATGTCGAGTCCGTTGGCAACCACCCGGCGTACCGCCTCTACCAGGTAAAGCCGAGCCTTTTTCGTGGTCGCGTCCTCGGTGAGTACCCGGTTGTCGTGGTAGTACGCATGAAACAACTCGGCAAGATCGATCAGGTAAAAGGTGACCCGGTGCGGTTCCAGGGCTTCGGCGGCTTCGGCCAGCATATCCGGGAAGTCGGCCAGATGTTTGATCAAACGCTGCTCTTCCGGAGGGGAGAGCGCCGAGAGATCCGGGTCGGTCATGTCCGCGTCGATCCCCCGTTCCTCGGCTATGCGGAAGATGCTGCACACGCGGGCGTGAACGTATTGCACGTAGTACACTGGATTGTCCCGAGACTGCTTTTTCGCCAGATCGAGGTCAAAGTCCAGGTGGCTGTCGCATCGCTTGCTCAGGAAAAAGAAACGAGCCGCGTCGGATCCTACTTCGTCCAGGACCTCCTTCAGAGTGACGAACTCTCCCGAACGGGTGGACATGGAGATTTTCCGCCCTTCCCTTACAAGGGTAACGAACTGGACCAGGAGTACGCGCAAGACCTCGGGATCGTAACCAAGGGCCTCAACCGCAGCTCTTACTCGAGGGATGTACCCATGATGGTCCGCCCCCCAGATATCCACGAGGAGGCCGTAACCCCGGCCAAGCTTGTCCTTGTGGTAGGCCGCGTCGGCCGCAAAGTAAGTGGGTTCTCCCGTTGCACGGACCAGGACCCGATCCTTTTCATCTTGGTCCCCGTTCATGACAAACCACAGAGCGCCCTCCTTCTCCTCGACCCGCCCCCTGGACCGAAGTTCATCCAGAGTGGCCGCGATTTCACCGGTCTCGTGCAGCTTCGTCTCTCTGAAGTACGCATCGTACGTGACCCCGAAGGATGAAAGATCGTCCTGAATGCCTTCGAGTATCCTGTCGCACGCATACTTCGAAGCAAGCTCCAGGGCTTGCTCATCGGGCAATTCGTCCATATTCCCGCCAAGATCCGTTCCTTTGAGCTCCGACGCCAAATCCTTGATATAGTCTCCACGGTAGTGGTTCTCGGGAAACTCCGTCTCCACGCCCATCAGTTGCCGGTAACGCAGCAGGAGGGATCGACCGAGGATCTTCATCTGATTGCCCGCGTCGTTCACATAGTACTCGGTGGAAAGATTGTACCCGCACGTTCTCAGGAGTCGGGACAGAGTATCTCCCACAGCCGCGCCCCTTCCGTGTCCCACGTGCAACGGACCGGTGGGATTCGCGCTCACGAATTCAAGCAGCACCCTTGGCGCTTCGGGCTTTTCGGATCGCCCATAGGACTCCTTTTGGCGGTGAATCCTGTGAAGCACGTCTTCCCATACTTCACGGGCCAGTGAGAAGTTGATGAATCCGGGCCCTGCCGTGTGCACTGTTTCAAATAGAGTCCGGTCCGAGGGCAGATTTTCCGTGATCAAAGTCGCAAGATCGCGGGGCTTCAGTCCGACGGACTTGGCCAGCGTCAGGGCCACATTCGTCGCGTAGTCGCCGAAACGCGTGTCCTTGCTTCGGGAAACCTCGATCTTGAGCGAGTCCACGTCCGGAATGTCAATCCGTTCTTTATCGGCACAAGCTGCAAGAGATCGTTTCACAATCGTTCTGATGCGTTCCTTCATTAAATCGGGTACCTCAATACTTGTTCCGGACAATGCGACACGCCGGCCCGGTCGATGCATTATAATTCTGCCTATCGTTTTGTCCATCGTCGCCGCGCCTGCCGGCACCCGGGACTTCAATGAGCCCGGATGAGCGGCTCAACCACGGTCGCACAAGTCGACCGATCGCTATTAC
This sequence comes from Desulfomonilaceae bacterium, assembly GCA_031082285.1. Lineage (GTDB taxonomy): Bacteria > Desulfobacterota > Desulfomonilia > Desulfomonilales > Desulfomonilaceae > JAVHLK01. The sequence continues at coordinate 42,966 of JAVHLK010000035.1, read as the reverse complement.
TTGTCTTTCCTCGTCTCTTCCTTGTCTTCCGGCTGCGCCTTAAGCGTGAGATCCCTCGTGTATTCCACGCACCGCGTGGTGGTGGCTCCGTCCATGAGGAATTTCTTGTTGCAGGTTTGTCGCCATGCGCACATGACACACATGGTTTTCTCGTCTTCCATGAGGACACTCCTATACGTGAAATTGCTTTATCATCTCTTGATGTTAGAATCAAGGGGTTTTGCAGTACATGAGGATTTTCGAGCAGCGACATATCGTCGGTCATGCTCGGGAGTGAAGTTTCCGGGCGGAGTCCGCCGACGCATTGGTGAAACGGAACATTCCGTCGTACCCAACGCCAAGAACCCGTTCATACCGACCGAGCCCGACGAGAGAACCTCCATCGAGGCATCACGATCCCGATCCTGCGGGCGCGGGAGCGATACACGTCATGGAGAAATCGAGCTCCATGGTTCCGCTCACGGCGGTTACCCGGGTGAGAAAATTCATGACGTGCCGCACATATTCGTCGGGTTTCTGGTCGTAACTATTGTGACCGCATCGAGGAATGACCGCGAGCTCGGCGTTCGGGAGGCCGCGATACATGTGAACCGCCTGTTCCACCTCAAACAGAGCGCTTCGATCCGGGTACAAGACCATTGTGGGGCAGGTCACTGAAGAGAGCCGAGGTCTGAGATCGAACATCCCGATTCCGTAGGCTCCTCCCTCTGTTCGAGCCATTTCATAGAGCGGCTCCGCGTGATCCTTTCCATGCCATTGAATAAACTTGTCGCGAAGGTCGGGTTCCAGGTCCTCAAAGGAGGCCGGAAATTTCGACGCGTTGAATTCCGGCATGGTCACCGTGCTAAAGCAGAGCGTACTCGCAATGGTCAGGGAAGAAACCCGGTCGGGGTACCGACCGGCGTACATGACTCCGATGACGCCTCCTTCGCACTGTCCCACAATATGAAACGAACGCAAGTCAAGAATTTCCGTCAATGCGTGAAAATCATCTACGTTCTCATCGCAAAACGTGTCGCGGACATAGAAGTTTTCAAAATCATCCCCGGGTTCCGATCGCCCATACCCTCTCCTGTCGAACAGGACCGTTCTGTAGCCGGCCTCAAGAAACCTCGGATAGATATCCTTCCACATCTGCATGCTGCCGAAGCCGTGATGCAGGAACACGACGGTCCGGCCATGGCCGTGCGACTCATAATAGATCGATCGTCCGTTGATCCGAGTATAGGGCATCTGTAACTCCTTGAGTGCTTGTTGACGGCCCGGTTCGGCTCCCCAAGTCCGAGTTCCCGGAGCGAGTTCCGATTCCCGCCTCGTACCCTTACGGCGCGAGACGGGGGACATACGATGGGCTCTACCGTGTTATACTCCGTTGCCTGCACAAAAGGCAACACGAGCTCCGCCTGCCGCGGGTATGCGAAGTCGTCACATGCCGGATCCTATTCCTTGACGCCGTGCGCTTCGAGCAGATCCACGATGTCGTCATTCCTTCTCATTTTCGCATGCCGGAGCGCGGTCCTGCCCCATTCATCCTTTACCGCCGCGTCCGCGCCGAACTTCAGCAGCATGTGTACCAAGCCGGCATACCCTCCTTGCGCGGCCCACATGAGGGGCGTTAAACCGTCCCCATCCGCGGCATTGACGTGTGCACCCTCCTGCAGGAGTACTCGTGCGACCTTGGTGTGCCCCCGTGCAGAAGCCATGATCAGAGGGGTCACCCTATGTCCGGCCTGTTCGTTGACATCGGAGCCGGCGTCCACAAACCGTTGAACCGCGGGCAAGTCCCCGAGCGTCGCGGCAATGATGAGCGTCACTTGGGCTCCATACTCCTCCAACAGTTTGACGACGCGGAAGCGCCCTCTCTTTGCCGCCCACATGATCGGCTGCCAACCATACTTGTCTTTGGTGCCGATATGGGAACCGTTTTCCAGAAGTGTCCGAACCACGTCCGACCGGCCTCTCCAGGCCGCCCAGGTGAGAGCCGTCCAACCGTCCTTGTCCTTTGCATTTGGATCGGCACCGCGGTTCAATAGCACTTTCACCGTGTCCGCGTATCCGCCTTTGGCGGCCCATATGAGAGCGGTCCAGCCGTCTATGTCTCTCGCATCGGCATCCGCACCTTTGCTCAACAGGAAAGTCGCCACGTCCGTATGGCCTTTTTCCGCAGCAGCCATGAGAGCAGTCCAATCGAAGTTGCCTCTGTCGTCGACAATGCCTCCCTTTGCGAGAATCACCTCGATCACTTCCTTGCGGCCGTTGTTCGCTGCGCTGATGAGCGCCGTAGTGCCTGATGTTGTCATAGCCCGGAGCCCGGCACGCGTGTCCAGGATCGTCCTGACCGACTCCGCGTCTCCACGCTCCGCCGCCTGAACGAGAAGTTCCTCCACAACGTGACCGGGCTCGTCACCGGTCCGCATCCACACAAACAAGGTCGCTACGGCACCGAGCACCACAATGGCGGCCGCGGTCATGACAATGCGTCCACGGTTCATGAAGGTATCTCACTATCCATGGTATCTTGGAATCAGCTTACAACGGAGGACCGATCGGTCACAAGCCCGGACCCGGAGCAGCCGGTTCCCCCGTAGGAAACAGAGGGTTAGGGGTATGGGGGCTCACTTGGCGCACCGTTGCATGATTATGGTCGCACATCCATCTCCGATTCGCGAGTAGGAGACCCGGAAACATAGTTTTCCGGGCACTGAGGCACAGGCTTGGAAAGATTACCGAAAGGCCGCCCATCTTCGTGGGACGGGCGTCCCTGCCGGGCGATCTGGTAGCGTCCCGGCGTCCCTGCCGGGCGATCTGGTAGCGTCCCGGCGTCCCTGCCGGGCGCGTTCGAGGAAGATACCGGCAGGATGCCGGTGCTACTGAAGCATACCGGCACAGAGGCCGGCGCTACCAAAGCAGGGAAGTTCGCCGTGAATTCGACACCGTACTTGGGAAACGGCGCACTAAGTGAGCACCTATGGGGCTTACTGAGGATTTGCTGCGATATGCCGAACAATCGTGCCACAATAACGTCACGCACCGACTTTTGAGACGGCTTCCTTAACCCATGGGAACGCCGGCCATAAACAATAGTTCGTTCATTTGGTCAGTTGTGATCCGCGAATCACGGGGGGTGCGAAATCCTTTACTTCGGCCGGATGCTCCCGCCTCGCGCGGCAAAACGGCATGGGCTGCACGCGGGATGCCTCCCATACCATCTCTCGCCTTCGACGTTGCCCTCCGATTCCGCTACAGCCTATTGCGTGGGGGTGGTTTGACCTTTTGCCCGCTGTTCCGGTTGCGGCTGACCCTGGCGACTCAACGAGGCAAGGCTTCTTCCCAACGCTTCATGCAGGGCCTTCGCCTGTAGATGAGACAGATACACCTGGCGTTCGTACACTTCCACCAGCGAACTTTGCCCGGCCTGATCGGTCATGGGCCGCACTTTCCCGAAGAGGACCGCAATATCGAACGGCGTGGTCTCGACCATACTGCAGTTTGAATAATATGCTTCTTCCTTGAGAGCCAGCTTCTTCGGCAACGTTTGCCGTTGATCCTTCTGTTCTTGGCTGTCGGCCATGACCATCTCTCCTCGAGTCGTTGACTTGGGTCTTGCGAACAAGACTACTCATAATACAAACCGACGAAAAACTCGACAAGAAAGTGCCGGACGCTCTCGTCCGCGGCCTGCCGGCACGATCACGATTACCATAGGGAGAGCGTTTCCTTCGATGTGCGTTATCTCGCCCGGTAAGCCCCAAGGGCTATGTATTCATACTTCCAAGACAAATTTGTCGTGTTGGTTGACAATTGTCGTGAACGGGGGTACGCTCGTTACCGACACTACTGCTCGCCGGTCGTTCACGGACAAGTCATCGGCAACCGGGCCGTAGAACGCGGGCAAAGAAAAGGACGCATTCTTTTCATGGGCAACTTGTTTCTCGTCACGGGCGGAAGCCGGAGCGGAAAGAGCGACTATGCTCGGCTGCTCGCAGAGTCCTTACCCGGGCCGCGGGTATTTGTGGCGACCTGTCCGGTGGTGGACGAAGAGACCGCGGAACGGATAGAGAGACACCGGCGGGAGCGATCGGAATCCCTGTGGGACACGGTGGAAGAGCCCATGCATCCGGCACCGGTCGTACGGGAATCCGGACGGTACAAGGTGGTTCTCATTGATTGCCTTACCTTGTGGATCAACAACATCATGTATCGTGCCCACCAATCGGGCGAGAGATTCAATGAAGACGACATGATCGCAAAGGCCGCGGAATTGATCGAAGCCTGTTCGGCAACGAATGGAACCGTTATAATCGTCACCAACGAAGTAGGAAGCGGCATTGTCCCTGAAGATAAGGTTTCGAGATTGTATCGGGATTTGGTAGGTCGCTGCAACCGACTCATAGCCCGGCACGCGGACGCGGTTACTCTGGTATCGTGCGGCATCCCGCTCGAGCTCAAGAAGCCGTCCCAAGGGTGAAGTCCTTCACGGTTGAGTGAGACGCGCTCTTTCCGGGAACGGCGTCTCCAGCCCGAGCGTGCAGCAGGAGAACAATGGTCGACTCGTATCCAAGAATCGTCGTGGCCGGAGCCCACAGCGGCGTGGGTAAGACTTCGACGACCCTCGCATTGGTCAGCGCATTGTCCGTGCGCGGCCTGAAGGTTCAGACCTTCAAGGTCGGACCGGACTATTTGGATCCGTCCTATCTCCAGATTGCATCCGGGAGACCGTGTTATAACCTGGACGGTTGGATGACCGGCAGGGAGTACATATACGACCTGTTCGTACGGAAAGCAAAAGATGCGGACATTTCCGTGATCGAAGGAGTCATGGGGCTCTTCGACGGAAGCGACCCGGTGAAGCCGGACGGAAGCACCGCGGAGATTGCGGAATGGCTTGACGCGCCGGTGCTTCTCGTCATAAACGTCCACGGGATGGCCAGAACCGCGGCGGCTCTGGTGAAGGGATATTCGGAATTCGACGGCAATCTGAACGTGGCCGGAATTGCGGCGAATCATTGCGGTTCCGATCGACACGCTCAGTGGCTGGGCGAAGCCTTCAAGGCCTACGGACTTCCGGGCATTGTTGTCGCGACGCCGAGAGGGGCCTATCCGGAGCTCCCGAGCCGGCACCTTGGCCTCGTGACCGCGGACGAAAGAAGCTTTCCCGGTGAAGTTCTGGACCGACTCGGGGCCGTGTTCGAACAACATGCTTCTGTAGAAGAGATAGTCGCCATTGCCCGGGCCGCGCCTTCGTTGGCGGCCCCTTCCGCCGACCGGGCCTCAATGGGCGAAGAGGGTCGAGCGATCCTTGGAGTGGCATTTGATTCCGCGTTCCATTTCTACTACCCGGACAACATTGAAGCGCTCGAGCGGCACGGATGCCGGGTGATTCGTTTTTCCCCCCTGAGCGACGAAGTATTGCCGCAGGGTCTCGACGGCTTGTATATCGGAGGAGGATATCCCGAAGAGTTCGCGGAAGAACTCTCGGCGAACCGTCCCATGCTCGATTCAGTCAGAGCGTTCGCCCGTTCCGGACGGCCCATATACGCGGAATGCGGAGGTCTGATGTACTTGTCCCAAGGCATCGAGTCCACCGACGGCAAACGATTTGACATGGCCGGCGTGCTCCCCGCTCGCACACGCATGTTGCAACGGTTGAAGACGCTTGGCTACGTGGAAGCGACCTTGCTCGAAGACTCGCTCTTCGGGAAAAGGGGTACGCAGCTCCGAGGTCACGAATACCATTACTCCGAACTCGTGGGAAACCCGTTGGATGACCCGGACTGGAATCCCGCGTATGAGGTGCGAAGAGTTCGTCTGCAGACCACCGAGCTTGAGGGGTACCAACATGGCCGTATTCTGGCGGGCTACATTCATGCCCATTTTGCGTCACGACCCGACGCGGTCGAGCATTTTGTTTCATTGTGTGCCGGAACCCGGGAGAACAACTAGCCGATGAGCGAGAAACCACTCGATGTGAATGACCGCCGCGTACCGTTGATTCACGCCCTCTACGAAAACCCCATGAGCGGCCGGGACATAGAGACCCGGTCCTTTGAGATCATCGATCAAGAGACCGGATCGCATCGTTTCCCTCCGGAACAGTGGCACGTGGTTCGACGCATGCTCCACACCACCGCGGATTTGGGACTCATGGATGCTGTGAAGTTCTCCGATGATGCCATCGATGCCGCGGTTGTCGCGCTGCGATACGGCAGCCCGATCTATGCGGACTCGAACATGATCCGAACGGGAATTTCCATTTCGAGACTAAGGCAAGTCTGCCCCGTGTACGATGCCGACAGGATCGTATGCTTCGTCGCCGACCCGGAAGTGGCAATAGAGGCTCGTGAGAAAGGTCTCCCGCGCTCCCTGTTTGCCGTACGGAAGGCGCGGTCCGTTCTCCACGGCGGGATCGCTCTTTTCGGTAATGCCCCCGTCGCGTTGATGGAACTGAACCGCATGATTATGGAGGACGGCATCAGACCCGCGTTGGTCGTGGCCATGCCGGTTGGTTTTGTTCACGTTACGGAGAGCAAGGACGAGTTGATGTCCCTCAACGTGCCCCACGTGGCCATTACCGGCCGCAGGGGCGGCAGCCCCATCGCGGTGAGCGTGGTACACGCGCTCTGCTCCGTCGCAATGGAGCGAAAGTAAGCAACGACGAGGCGCCAAGGGCAATTACCGCGCAATCGAAATGGGCCTCGGGACGGACACGGCACACTCTGTACAGTCCCCGGTCGTCTGTCCGTGTCTCTGAACCCGGAGGTCGTCCCTTCCGAGTGTACCCCCGCCACACGCGGGGCGACACAGAACGAGTGCATGATGAGTTCACAGAGAACCGGTTTCACGACCGGCACTTGCGCCGCGGCTGCAGCAAAGGCCGCTTCGATGATCCTCATTGGAAGGAAGGTCCCGGAGCGGGTGGAAGTAGGACTGCCTGACGGAACACGGGTCGAGTTGCCGATCGTCCGGGCCGGCGGTGACGGGACTAGAGGCGAGGCGGCCGTCAAGAAGGATGCCGGCGACGATCCCGACGTGACCGACGGTGCGCTCATCGTCGCATCGGTCACATGGGCACGGACCGAGGGCGTCACGTTCTTTGCGGGTGAAGGGGTCGGGACGGTCACCAAGCCGGGGCTCGCCCTCCCTCCCGGAGAGCCTGCGGTCAACCCCGTACCGAGGAATATGATTAGCGCTGCCGTTCGTGAAGTGACCGACGGAAACGTGAGCGTAACCGTCTCGATTCCGGGAGGCAGGGAGCTTGCCGAGAAGACGTTCAATCCGAGATTGGGCGTGACGGGCGGCCTTTCCATACTCGGTACGTCGGGAATAGTCCGACCCTTCAGCGGAACTGCTCTCCGCGACTCATTGAGATGCGCGCTCAGTGTCGCGGTTGCGTGTGGGGTCCGATATCCGATTCTTGTGCCCGGCAGAATCGGCGAGCGCGCTGCCGGGAACCTTTTTCAATTCTCTCCGGAGCAACTGATCGAAGTGAGCAACGAGTGGGGCTTCATGCTGGACCAGGCAACGGGAGAAGACTTCGACGGGCTTCTTGTGGTGGGGCATCCCGGAAAGACGGCAAAACTCCCCGCCGGACACTGGGACACGCACTCAACTCGATCCCCCAGTGCCGTACCCTACGTCGCGGAACTCGCATGTCGGATCCTGGGCAGGAGCGTTCCTCACGCAACAACGGTGGAAGGCCTCTTCCACGGTCTGCCGTCACAAGAACGGGAACGCGTGGCGGACGAGCTTGCCGCGGAGATTCGCAACGCGATTTCGTTTCGCATCAAGAAACGCTTTCCCGTAACCGTGGTCCTGGTGACTTTATCCGGCTCGTTACTCGGGTCGAGTGGGGACGTCTCTCCGTGGAAGTGATCGATCGCACCATTACCATCGTCGGCTGCGGGCCGGGATCAGTGGATTACGTCACTGGGGCCGCTGAAAATGCAGTGGACCGAGCGGAAGTCCTTGTCGGGGCGCAGAGGCTGCTCGATCTGTTTCAGAACAGCAGCGCGGAGCGCGTGGTTGTCGGCGGCGGCATCAGTGAGGTCCTGGAAGAAATTGAGAACCGTTTGAGCGCAACGTCCGTCACAATCCTCGTCACCGGCGATCCGGGCCTGTTCAGCCTTGCCAAGCTCGTCATCGAGCGTTTCGGCAGGGATCGATGCAGGATTATCCCGGGAATCAGTTCGGTTCAAGCGGCTTTTGCCCAAATTGGGCTGGATTGGGCTGATGCGAAGATCGTCAGTACTCACAAGCAGGACCCGGAACCCCACCCGTCCTTGCGTTCGGCCGAGAAGATCGCGATCCTGGCCGGCCGAAAGCCATCTCTCAAGTGGATCGCGGATCATGTCCTTGCGGACTTTGCCGACGACCGAAGAATCTTCGTCATGGAGAATCTCACGTTGGACGATGAAACCATCCGCGAGGTGCGACACGACGAGCTCTCAACCCTCAATGTGGGACCGAACACCGTGGTGGTGATCGTTAAGAGGAGCCTCATTGAGTGAAATGACCGGAGTCGGACAGCGGCCATGGAACGCAGTTTGGGAACTCTTTATGGAATCGGCGTGGGGCCGGGAGATCCGGAGCTCATAACCGTCAAGGGAGCGCGGCTGCTCGCGGAATGCCGGCACGTATTCGTCCCCCGAGGACGCCTGGCGTCGGATTGCCTTGCGCTCAGCATCGCACGAACCCACATGAATCCTCGGGCCGTCGTTGAGGAGATCGTCTTTCCCATGACATCCGATCCCGTGGAACTGTCGAGAGAATGGGACCGGCAGGTTCGCCCGATCGCAGAGATTCTCCAACGCGGTTTGGACGCGTGTTACGTGACGCTCGGAGACACGCTCCTCTACTCTACGTACGTGCATATGCTCGGAGCGTTGCGCCGGCGGTTGCCCGACGCGTCCGTGGTCACCCTCCCCGGCGTACCGGCTTTCAGCGCAGTAGCGGCTCTGGCTGAATTTCCCATGGGAACGGGTCGGGAGACAATAACCATTGTTCCCGGGACGGACGATCTTGCGAACATCACCCGCGCACTCGCCGCCGGAGGCACGATCATCCTCATGAAAATCGGTAAACGACTCAAGTCGGTCCTCAATCTCCTGGATCGAGAAGGAGTTCTCGACAGAGCCGTCTTCGTCTCTCATGCAGGACTTGAGAATGAGATCGTAGAGAAAGACCTGAGGAAGCTCAGGGACGACACCCGCGACGAAACGGGAAACTTGTCGGTGATACTGGTTCACGGGCGAGACCGTGCATAGGGTCCGGCCGGAGAAGACCAAACCAAGGATGGAGGCACCGTGAAGGTCTATTTTGTGGGAGCAGGGCCGGGAGACCCGGATCTCATGACGGTGAAGGGCTTGAAGCTGCTGGAAAATTGTCGCATCTGCATCTACGCGGGGTCCCTGGTGAGTCCCGGAGTGACGGCGTTGCTCCCCGCGGACGCGGAGAAACACGATTCTGCAGGACTGGACCTCGATCAGATCGTCGAAATCTTCCGCAACGCCAGGGAACGGGATATTGACGTGGTGAGGCTCCACTCGGGCGACCCTTCGATCTACGGAGCAATCAGAGAGCAAATGCGTGAACTGCGGCGACTGGCCATCGACTACGAAGTCATCCCGGGAGTCAGCTCGTTTCAAGCCTCCGCCGCTGCCCTGCGAACCGAGTTGACCGCTCCTGAGATCTCCCAGACCATCATTCTCACGAGGACTTCCGGCCGGACCCCCATGCCGGAACTCCAGGAATTGGAAGCGTTGGCACGGACCCGATCCACCCTTTGCATATTCCTGTCCATTCACAAGATGAAGGACGTGGCCCTCCGTCTGGCACAATACTACGGCTCGACCTGCCCCGCGGCCGTTGTGTACCGTGCATCGTGGCCGGATCAACGGATCTTTCGCGGAACGCTTGCGGATATAGCGGACAAGACCGCTGCATCGGGGATCAAGAAGACCGCCATGATCATTGTGGGCGAGGCTCTGTCCCTCGACGTTCCGTCATCGAAGCTCTACGATCCGTCCTTCAGTCACGAATATCGTGCGGGAAAGCGACCATGAAGATCGCGGTCATCACACTCTCGAACCAGGGTTCCGTTGTTGCCGCTCGGTTGGTCGAGAACCTTCCCGCCGCGGAAATGTACGCCCACGAGAGCGTCGTAACGGATGGTCGCGCACGGAAATTCGCTCGGATCGTCGAGTTGACGTCACGTGTCTTTCATACGCATTCCGGCCTGGTTTACGTTGCCCCCACCGGCGTGGCGGTGCGCGCGGTGGCGCCCCAGGTGGGACATAAACTGACGGATCCCGCGGTAGTGGCGGTAGACGTGGGCGGACGATGGGCAGTGAGTCTGCTCGGCGGCCACGAACGCGGTGCAAACGATCTTGCTCTGGCCGTAAGCAATATCCTGTCCGCGGAGCCGGTGATATCAACCACCACCGAGGCGCTGAAGAGCCTCATCGTGGGAATCGGATGCCGTAAGGGAACGGACTGCGCGGCCATCGTCTCCGCAGTGCGAGCCGTACTGGGCGACGCACGTCTGGATGCCGGAGATGTCAGGCTGCTCGCTTCAGCAGACATCAAATCCAATGAAAACGGGTTGCTGATTGCCTCGCGAGAGTTGGGCATTCCCATTCGTTTTCTGTCGTCCGATGAGATCTGCAACTCGCCGCGGGATTTTCGCCGTTCCGAGTTTGTGCAGGACAAGGTTGACCTGCCCGCGGTGGCCGAGCCGGCCGCGCTCCTCGCGGGGCGGAGGACAACGCTTATTGTCCCGAGGAAGGTACGGGACGGCGTCACCGTCGCGGTGGCGAAAGAAAACGTCTTGTGGGCGGAGTAAGTTCCCATGCTCCACGCTATCGCCACAAGAAAGCGAATTCCGCCGGGGACGCGGGTGCCGTGGACCGTCCGGCGCGGATCCCTGTCTGTGGCGAAGGACCAAAGAGGCGGATCTCACGCATGATCTTGCTTATCGGCGGGACAAGTGAAACCGGGCCGTTGGCATCGGCGCTCGCTCAACTGGGGTGGAAGGTTCTTGTTTCCACCGCGACCGACGTCCCGCTCGACGTGGGGTGTCACCCTAATGTTGCGCATCGTTCGGGGAAACTCGACGAAGAAGCCATGGCGCAGCTGATCTCGGAGAGAGGAGTTCGCGTCGTCGTGGATGCATCCCACCCGTACGCTTCCACTGTTCGTTCGACTGCACGAAAGGTCTGTCAACTGCTTGGCGTGCCGTACGTAAGCTTTGTTCGTCCCCCTGCCGTCGAACCGGAGGATTTTATTCGGTTTGCTTCGGATCACGAGCATGCCGCGGCTCAAGCGTTCGCGTTCGGTCGACCGGTACTGCTCACAACGGGTTCGCGTAATCTCGCTCCGTACGCGGCACAAGCAAGCCGAACCGGTATTGACCTCATCGTGCGAGTCCTCGCGCACCCCGACTCGGTGAACGCGTGCCTTCACGCAGGCATCCCGAAGGCCCACATCCTCACGGGACGAGGCCCTTTCTCCACCCAGGATAACCGGTCGGTAATTCGACGTTTCGGCATAGGATGCCTGGTAACCAAGGACAGCGGCATTGCCGGCGGAGTTCCCGAGAAGATCGAAGCCGCGAGGCTCGAGAAATGCCGCGTGGTGGTCGTTGGTCGGCCCGATGAAACGGATGAGACATCCTGCTCGACCTTTGACGAGCTCATCTCGATGCCGGCAACTCTGGTGCCGGACGACCGCGTTGCGACACGATAGTCTGTGACGACTTGCTTTGTGCTCTGTGGCATGAAAACGGTCGCACATTCTTGTGAACGCTCAGTAGCGTCCCGGCGTCCCTGCCGGGCGCGTTCGGGGAAGATACCCCGCGTTCTGCGCGGGGCGCTCCCAAAGCAAGGATGATTGCCGTGAATTCGACACCGTAGTGACGCCATAGGGCAGTAAAGTACTTTCCTTGGCTATTCTCGTCATATTGCCGGTCGGACTCTTCCTCCACGCGTGCGAACGGCAGCGCGGCGGAACTACCCTGCATCTGCGCCAAGTGTCTTGGCAAGGACGCACGAGCCTGTCGCCGGGGCAACATCGGGTACGGTGAAACTGAAGGCGGAACCCACGCCCGGCTCGGATTCGCACCAGATGCGTCCTCCATGCCTTCGCACCAGAGTTCTCACGTACGTCAGCCCCATTCCCTCGCCGGGCACGTCTGTTCTCCCGGCTCGTCTGAAGATGTCGAAAATCCTCTCTTGATCGGATTCCTCCACGCCCGTACCGTTGTCCTCAATCCTGTAGATCGTCTCGTCACCCGTCCGCGTTCCCGTGACCGAGATCTTGCCGGCACGCTCGGGATCGAGGTACTTGATCGCGTTGCTCACCAAATTCCCAAGAATATGTTCCATTGAAGCATAGTCCGCGGTCACTTCCGGTAGGTCCCCGATAACGACCTCGATCCCCCGGGTTTGCATCTCGTGGCTGAACGACTTGAAGGTTTCCACGACCAGATCGTTCATATTCAAACGTTCCATGTGGAGTTCATTGTATCCGATGCGTGACAATTGCAGGATCCCCGCGACGAGTCGGTTCATGCGAGAAACGGAGGAATCTATGAAATGGATGGCTTCGGGGACGTCATCGTCCAAGATCCGCAGGATTTCGAGACACGTCTCCTCCGGCATGGATTCCGCGGCTTCTCTTAACGAGGCCTCGATCGCGGCCAATGACTCGGTTAATTCACGAGTAAAGCCTCTTACGTTGGCCAACGGCGCGCGAAGATCGTGCGAAACGATGTATGCGAACTGTTTGATCTCCTCCACAAGCTGCTTCTGGCGTTCCTCCTGCCGTTTGCGCTCGGTAATATCTCTTGCCACGTGCACGGCGCCCCACAGTTTTCCCTCTGCATCGTAGAACGGCGACACGCTGACGTGAAACGCACACCCCAGTCTTGGTTCAAAGAGTTCCGCATTGTGCTCGACGCCATCGGTCAGCAGTCGGCGATGGGGGCAGATGTCGGGGGGAACGTCCGTGCCGTGGAAGACTTCATGGCAGTACCTTCCCAGCGCATCCTCCTTGGTCACGCGCAACCTCTCGATCGTCGCACGATTTACCCTAAGGATCCGATGGCCGGCGTCCAGGATCATAACGAGATCCGGCACTGCATCGAAGGTGCGTTCCCATTGATCTTTGGCTTTGATGATCTCGGCCTCCCAGATCTTCCTCTCGGTGATATCGCGAAAGATTCCCCTGGCGCTCACGGGCCGACCGTGCTCGTACCGACAGTTGACGTTCCCTTCCACCGAGATGGCGGTGCCTTGTTTGGTCTTGAAAATCATTTCCGCGTTGGAAATCGTCTCCCCGGCCATTACTCGCTGGAAAATTTCTTGGGTGTGGGACATGCCGTCCGGGTGAACGACATCGAAAAATGAAAGGCCGCGGGATTCTTCCTCCGAATAGCCCAGAGCTGTTCGCCACCCTTGGTTCGTGTACACGATGCGCCCTCGGGTATCAACGATCTGGATGAGGTCATTGGCATTATCCAGAAAATCCTTGAGCTGCGCCTCACTCTCCCGTAACCGTCTTTCAGCTTTATCCTTGTACAGGGCCATCTCGATGGTGGTGCGCAGCTCGCGTTCACCGTAGGGCTTCACGACGTAGCCGAACGGATCCGTCGGCTTGGCCCGCTCAAGGATACCCTCATCCGCGTAAGCGGTCACATACACGATGGGCACGTCGAGGTGCGATCGGATCGCCGCGGCGGCCTGGATCCCGTCCATGGATCCCCCGAGTTCAATATCCATCAGTACGAGATCAGGGTGCAGAGCTCTCGCCACGGCAACGGCTTCATCTCCCGTGGAAGCGCTGCCGACCACCTCATACCCCAGCTTTCTCAAACGTCCGCACTGAGCCTTCCGGATCAGGACGTCGTCCTCAACCACCACAATCCGCGTCTTTTGCATGCGTGCCCATCCTCCACGGACCGCCGTGCGATCATAGCGCGGCCCATGGGATCCTTCACCGGAAGAGCCGGAAACTCGGTCATGCCCAGTGGCTCTTACGGGGCGGGAACTCAACGATTAATTCGTCGCCTCAGCGGTCATCCGACATTCACTCGTCCCGTTCTCCGTCCGTGCGCGAACGAAGAGTCTTGAGCAAGACAAGACGTGATTATGTCGGCAAAATTCGCCTCAAGTAGTAGAGGTTACTTGAACCAGCCGTGAAATTCAATATGGTCGTCGGTTCCTGCGCACGTCGCCGCGGTGCGGGAAAACGCGGGTTCGCTCGAAAGAACGACTCGACGAAACGAGGGGCGATTGGTATCGTGGTCGAACGAGTAGACGAAAGGAATTCGCCGATGAATACGGCCCGGTTGCGTGCGGATCGTGCGAGGATGCACAAGGACAAACCTGCCGTCGTGTTAGAGAATACCACGTACACGTATGGCGAATTGGACCGTGAGATCGCTCGGTATGCGGCCGTACTCGATGCAGTGGGGGTACGCACGACCGACCGGATCGCGATTCAACTCCCCAAAACCATTGAATTTGTGTTTCTCGAGTCGGCAATCCTCTCGGTCGGGGCTGTTACCCTTCCGCTCAATCCCGACTACCAGCCCGACGAGATCGAGTATTTCCTCTCCGACTCGCGCAGTCGCTTCTTCTTCACCGATCGTGAACGGTTCCGTCGAGCGGCACACGTCCTGAGATCGTTGCCGGGAGTGCGCGTCCTGCTCACCGACGATCCGGACCCCGCGGGTTCGCACGCCATGCCCCGGGAACCGATTCACGCCGGTACTCGATTCGAACGCACCTACCCCGCCGGCGGGGACGACGTCGCAACAATCATTTACACGTCCGGGACCACTGGGAGATCCAAGGGCGCCATGCTTACCCACCGGAATCTCATCTCCAACATGCAGGCCCTCCACGAAACCTGGGAATGGTCATCCGACGACATACTGCTTCACGTGTTGCCCCTCTTCCACGTCCACGGCTTGTTTGTCGCGCTTCACGGAGCGCTCAACGCCGGCGCAACGGTCATCATGCATGATAGATTCGATCCGTCACGTACGTGGGAAACCATTGAAAGGGGAAAATGCACGGTTCTTATGGGCGTGCCGACCATGTACCAGCGACTGGTAACCCATTGGGAGGGCAAGGATACGAAACCCGACCTTCGTTCCATGAGGCTGTTCATATCCGGTTCCGCGCCCTTGCCCGAAACGCTGTTCAATCGTTTTGAGGAGCATACGGGATATCGAATCCTCGAACGCTATGGAACGAGCGAGACCGGCATGATCGCGTCCAATTCGACCGATCCGGCGGGGAGAAAGGCAGGCAGTGTCGGACATGCGCTTCCCGGAGTACAGCTCCGAATCGTGTCCGCGCAAGGAACGGACGCGTCGCCTTTGGAAGTGGGCGAAGTATGGGTTCGTGGAGAAAACGTGTTCAAAGGCTATTGGGGAATGCCCGACAAGACGTCCGATTCCTTCCGAGACGGTTGGTTCAGGACCGGGGATATGGGGTACGTGGATCGGGAGGACGGAAATCGGCTCTATTTGGTCGGCCGGGCGAACGACCTTATCATTTCGGGCGGATACAACGTATATCCCAAGGAAATCGAAAACGTGCTGGAGGGGCACCCTGGCGTGAGGGAGGCGGCCGTGGTGGGCATTCCCGACCATGATTTCGGCGAGCGAGTTACTGCAGCGGTCGTCTTGACGGAATCCGCGGAGGTCTCTGCAGACGATCTTATCAGGTATTGCAGGGAGCGTCTGGCAGGTTACAAATGCCCCAAACGCGCGGTCTTCGTGGACGCATTGCCCAGAAACGCGATGGGGAAGCTTCGGAAGGACATCCTCTTGAAGCGGATTTCATGACTCTCGTCGTCTTCTCGGACTCCTGAGTACACTGATTCGTAAGTTCGGTGGCACATTTATTGACCGTTGAGATTGCTTCGTCGCCGTGCTCCTCGCAATGCCTGCATCAAGGTCGTCATTGCGAGGGCGAAGCCCACGGCAATCCCGATGGGTTAAGAATACCTGACAGTATTTGGGAAACGGCACAAGTGCTCTGTGGCATAAATACGGTCGCGTCTACCGGCACGGTCTCCCCGGCGCTCTCCCAAAGGGCGAGGGAGCACGAGGACTTGGCATATTGAGAAGTGTGCAGGTAACTGTACTAGGCTCCGAACCACCGGTCCAGAAGGTAACGTTTGGTTTTCTCGAACTGCATGCATTGATCTTCAATGAGTTCTTCAACCTGCTGAGTATTCATGGATTCCGTTTCGAGCACAAACGAGAGGGTTCTGCCGTTGTACAGCGGGACGAGACTGTTCACCAGATCGGTCCTGGGAACCGTTTCACGGTGGTAGGCGTATGCATAATCGTACAGGACTTGCGCCCACAGAGCGGCCGGGAACTCGAATCCTCCCATGGGCAATCCCGCGACCTCCTCGAGCTTGCCGTACGTCACCGATGACAGGCACTCACGGTAGATGTCCCAGCCATTTTCGATTCCTCGGAAGAACTTTTCACCGAGCGCCTTCACGTTCACCGACACTTCCGGCGGCACCTCCACGTCTCCCAGGCCGAATCCATACACCGCGGTGGGACGGCTCCACTTCACTTCACGCCAGAACTCCACGTGACGACCCATGACCTCGAAGATCGTCCCCACTACGTTTGAAAACATGGGGCCGAGATCTGCCGCAGGATCCTTGGGCTTATGGATCTTGGGCCTCCCCATGAAAGACTGGATCACCTGAGCGCGGTCAAGCATGGCCAGTGAGGTCATCCAGATGTCAATGCCGAAGTGGGCAACCTGTTCGGTCCATGCGTCCGACTCCATGTACACCTTCGCCAACTCCCCCGAGAAGCCGAAATCTCCTCCGATGGGCTGGCGAACTCGTCTGCCGTACAACGATCTGGTGAGGGGGTACGCGATATTGTTGGTAATGGTTCCGTCGTACTTGTGCCTCACGTACAGGGGCGCGACAAATGAGAACTCTTCGAAGAGCGGCCGCCCCAGATTCCGAATCCACTCGGGGGTAATACTCTTGAGATCGGCATCAACCACGACGACGGCTCGAGCTTTCAGTTCCAGGGCCTTTGCAAAGAGATTCCTGAAGTTGTTGCCCTTGCCCCTCACCCCGTCCGGAGTAGATAAGTAAATCTTCGGATTGTCCGTTATGGTGTCCATGAAGGCCTGTTTGGTGCCGTCCGGAGAGTTGTTGTCACAATTGATGATTACTCGGGAATAGTCGCCGAAATACTTTGAAAGGCCCTTGTCGACCTGGGTCGTGGGGAACGCGATAGATCCGGCCTCATTGTACGACGGAATACCCACGATGACGTCCGCTTGGGATATCCGCTCCGGGTTTTCTTCAACAGCTTTCATTGTATATCCCTCAGACGTGAAGGTAGAGAAGGTCCTTTCAGGAAGACACTCTAGCACAAATCCGGAATCGGGAAAAGGGGCCTGGGATGAAGGTTCCCCGGACCTTGACGGCCCTTGCGATCGCCCTGAAACAAAACGGTTGCATTGAGGCTTCTCAATGCTTTAGAAGTGCAGAGGAACCCAAATCCGCACCATGCCCCCGGAAAGGAGGCGGCTGAAAATGCCCACAGGATGTACATTCAATGGTTTTCCCAAGGAGTCAGTGGAGTTCTACCGCGAGTTGGCCCGGAACAACAACAAGGAGTGGTTTTCCGCTCACAAGAGCCGTTTCGAAGAGTACGTCATGGGCCCTGCTCGCGATTTCGTGTACGAGATGGGTAAGCGTCTCCGGGAAATCGCTCCCGATATCGTCGCGGATCCGCGGGTGAACAAATCAATTTTCCGTCCCTATCGTGACACGCGTTTTAGTAAAGACAAGAGCCCGTACAAGACGCATCTTGGGATCTTCCTGTGGACCGGGACTCTCGCCAAGATGGATTGCCCGGGGTACTATTTTCACCTGGAGCCTCCCATTGTGATGTTGGGCGTGGGAAATCATTGTTTTTCCAAGCCATTGCTACAGATGTATCGAGATTCGGTAGTCGATCCCATCTTGGGCCCGGCTTTGGCCAAAGCGGTACGGTCGGTCCGGAAGGAAGGTGACTATGAAATCGGCGTCAAACATTACAAGATGATCCCCCGCGGATACGACAAAGAACACGAGAACGCCGAATTCCTGCTTTTCAGCGGCTTGACTGCGGCCCATACCGCGGAAATTCCCACGGAGTTGTACTCCAAGGAATTGTTGGATTACGCGTTCAAACGTTTCGAACTAATGTCGCCGATCCAGAAATGGCTTTCCCGGATGATCGGAGAGATGTCACCGTGACCCGGTCCCTGCAGAAGTCCTTGATCAAGGATCTCTGAATCGGTCCCCGGACGCGGAACAGGAATTGCTCAGCCTCCGGCAACCGGCGGGAAAAACGCAATCCTGTCGCCCTCTTTTACGGAGTGTTCCTCTTTTGCATGCCGGCCGTTGAGGAAAATGACCTTTGCCGCCCGCTCGGGAAGACCCAGACGTTTCATCAGGTCTCCTACGGTGGATCCTTCCTCAACTTCCATCGTGCATGAATTTCCACTCGTCCCGGGCGGCATGTGGCCGACCAGGGACGCATAAAGTATCAACTCGACTTTCATCGCTTCCGGTCGCACCTCCCCACTGGATGAACAGATTGAACCACGGATATTGTCGCAGAAAACGATCGATACGGGAAGTCCCGTTCTCAGGCTTTGAACGGAGAACTCACCGGAATCCCCAGGTCCCCTGGAATCGGCGGGTTTTCGCGGGACCCGACGCGGACATCAACATTTCGGGCGGACCTCCAGTATACCGTCGATACGCGAAATCATGTCAGTTCGATGTTGCCCGCACCGCTCCGCCGGCCGAAGCACTTCCGCGCTCCGCGGTCGGACCAATCGACTGAGGCGGCACACTGGGACCCGGAACTCCGCGTTGATACTTGTTGACCGCGTTGTTGTGCTCTCTGAGGGTTGTGGAGAAATGATGCGTGCCGTCATTCTTTGCAACAAAGTAGAGATACGGCTTGTCATCCGGCTGAATCGCTGCGATCAGCGATGCCCTTCCGGGATTGGCAATAGGTCCCGGCGGGAGTCCCGGATTCTGGTAGGTATTGTACGGATGGTTCCGATTGAGGTCTTCCCGCGTGATCTTGGACCCCATGGGCTTGATGCCGTAGATGACGGTAGGGTCGCATTGCAGCCTCATATTCTTCCGAAGCCTGTTGTGAAAAACGGACGATACCAGGCCGTGCTCGGACGCACGGGCCTCTTTTTCGATGAGCGAGGCCAACGTGACAACCTGGGATTCGGACCACCCGTACTTTTCCGCAGTGGCTCTGACGTGTTTGTCGTACACGTCTTGGAATCTCCTTACCATCCTTGTGACTATCGCCGTCACGTCGCCCCTGTCCGAATACCTGAAATTATACGTATCGGGAAAGAGATATCCTTCGAGGGTCGTGCCTTCGAGGCCGAGTTCCCGGACAAAGGCCGAATCTTGTGCCCTTCTCAGAAAATCCTCTTTGCTCGCCAATCCTTTCTTGTGAAGAAGATCGGCGGTCTGAAACAGATTGTACCCTTCCGGAACGGTCACGGAAAACATAAGGGTTTGACCGGAGACAAGCAGATCCAGGACCTCGCCCGCGTCACTGCCAGTCTTCAAGGAATAGTCCCCCGCCTTTATCTTGCACTGGCCGCCCCGAATCAGAGCAACAAGCTTGAATACCAGCCTGCTGGAGATTACTCCCTTCTGTTCGAGAATCGTGCCCACTTGGGAAAGTGAACATCCCCTCGGAATGCTCACGATCACCTCTTGTCCCGAAGGGACCGCGGGCGATCGGACGCTCTTGGTGAACTCGTTTAACAGATCGGGAAGATTCTTGTACGCAACATAACCTCCAAGTGCCATGACACCCAGCACCGTTACCAGGATCACACTCTTGAACACGGTCAAAACTGAAATCTTCATGAATCCGACCAATCCTCGAATCGTTTCCTGTCCAGATATCCCTGGAGTATGATGACGGCCGCGAGTTTGTCGATGACCTTTCGGCGCTTGGACCGGCTCATATCCGCCTCGAGCAGCGTACGTTCCGCAGCCGCGGTCGACAACCGCTCATCCCATTCCGTCAATGGAATGTCGATCCTCCCGCCCAGCATCTCCATGAATGCCCTCACCTTACTCGCTTGAGGGCCTTCGCTCCCGTTCATATTATACGGCATTCCCACAACGATCTCGTCAACGGAATACCGTTCGACCAACCCGATGATGTGTTCCAGGTCTGCTTCAAGACCCGCGCATTGCATGGATTCCAAACCCTGTGCCGTGAACCCGAGTTCATCGCTCATCGCGATTCCGATTCTCTTCGAACCGATATCTAACGCCATAATTCTCACTGGAGATAACGTTCCTCTGCGTGGAAACGGCCGATCAAGCAGCACATGGACTCACCTGTAGTCAATTATCCGTTTCCTGTCAAGCTTTTGAGGTGCAAACTGCTCGAGAATCGAGCGAGAATACGGCCGATGTGCTCAAGGGGAACGATACCGCCGCGCGGCCATGACGGTATAAAGAATGTGCCGGTCTTCTCGTAAGGTCGGTCACGGCATGGCCGAGGCCGGCGAACCGCCGCGGACACGCGGCCCACCGCACACGGATCCCACGTGAATCGGATGATTGATTAAGCACGACTCGTGCCGGCACTGAAGTCTCGACGCACCGCACCCGTGCATTCCGCAAGCCCTATGAATCGTCTCGTTCCCCCGTGCTTTGCCCGGATAGTTCCAACGCGACCTGGATGATGAATTGCACGTCCTCATCGTCGGTATACGGAATGCACCGGTCCGCCCGGATGGGAAGCCGATGGTCCACAAGGTGCTGGGGAAGCCTCGTCATCTTCTTCCCAAGGGCGATTCGACCGGCCAACTTCTCTATCGCTTCATCCTGAATGAGCACAACGTTTTCCTCATCCGAGACGAGCGCCAGTCCTAGAGACGACAGACGTTTCTTCCCCACGACCCCCTTCAAACTCTTCTTCAGCTTTGGCGTGAGAGACACGAGATGCGATTTTATCTCGCCGATTGTGGAAATCCCGTCCAGCGCCTGACGCCGCTGAACGTCGGTTCCCATGAGGAGGGCTTCCTCGAAGCTCTCCAGAGCCTCAAGCAGGTGCTTTCGGGAGAGAAGTGACCGTGCTTCGATCAGCATACTTCTGGCCTCGGTCTCATCGAGGGAATCCGGATCGTAAGCCTGCCCGTAGCACTCTACGGCGGCCGATACCTCGCCTCGCTGCAAAAATTCCCTTCCCTTCGCTACCATAGAGGCTTCCACTGTTTCTGTGTTCGTTTCAATCATAGGGCGCTCTCGGTGGGATCAGACTATTCGCGTCATATTAGGCTTATGTTTTAACATGTTCGCCTAATTTGTTAATGTAATGCTTAACATATTCACCGTCGCTTTTCAACCAGTTTTCGTCGAACACATGGGCCTGCTTCGGAATCGACCCCATTCGGAGACTTACCGCTTGAAGCGTGCCGTGGAAGATGGTAGGCGTGGTCCGTGTCGGTCTTCACCACGTCTCCGATTGAACGATCACGTCGTCGATTGAATCCATCATTCTAAGAACGGGCCGAGGCGGTAGTGGAAAAGCTGGGAAATCGGGTGTATGATGGTGAGGTTGCACATCCGCGGTTTTCAGATACCGATGCGGATGGAAATTGAACCGCCGCGGATGACGTCCGATGAGAATCAAGTCACTGTTAAAATACCTGCCGGTGCTTTCCATTGTTTTGGTTGCCGGGATGCTGCTCGTGATCGTTGTGCTGTTCACGCTTCGCAACATCAACGCGCAGAACGAGCGCATGGAAGAGTTCACCGCTCGACAGGGAATATCGGTCATACGCACGCTGGAAGCGGGTACCAGGACGGGTTTCATGGAGGGGGACTGGGGCATTGAACATCTGCAAGTGCTCATCGAGCAGGCGGCCAAGGACCCGGAGGTGGAGTATGTCGGGCTCATCAGCGATGACGGGACCATACTGGCGCATAGTGAGCCTGCCAAGATCGGGTTGAGCTTGCTGATCGGTAAGGAATTAGACACGGTGAAGACCGTCATTCGTACGGGGGAGCCTCTTTCGTACAAGCTCGAACTTCCCGGGGGGCAAACTATTTTTGAGATCTGGAAGCCGTTCACCCCGTTCCCGGATCAGCTGGCCCAGCGCGACCTCATTGCACGCCAGACGCACATCGGCAAGGATCTCATGGACGTATTCGATCGCGAGAGAAAATACGTTCTCTTCCTGGGCCTCCGCACGGACCGCTTCAAGGAAATACGCCAACAGGACATCATTCTTGCGATATTCATGGGAGGTATCCTCTTCATCATCGGCTCGGCCAGCGTGTACTTCATTTTCGTAGTCCAGAACGCCTACCTCGTGCGCAGAACCCTTGATGAAATGAGGACTTACACGAGGAATGTGCAGGAGAGCATGGCCAACGGGCTCATTACGGTGGATCGATCGCTCCGTGTGGCCACCTTTAATTCCACGGCTTTGGATATACTGCGCAAACCGAGAGAGGAAGTGGACGGGCGCCCCATCAAGGAATTGTTGCCGCTGGAAGATGAGATCAAACGGGTGCTCGCGGATTCGGAATCCATCCTGGAGAAAGAAGTCAAAATCTCCAACGAAAGCAAAGAGAAGACCTTCCTCGGTCTATCGGTGTCGCCGCTGAAGGAACCCGACTCACAGATACCGAGGGGTGCCGTGGTCATTCTCCGGGATTTGACGATGATTCGCGAGTTGGAACAAAAGGTGATCGTAAGCGAGAAATTCGCCGCACTGGGCAGGCTGTCTGCCGGCGTAGCCCACGAGATTCGCAACCCGCTCAATTCCATCCGCGGGTTCATCCAGTATTTCCAGAAGAAACTCGCTCTGGAAGAGGAGGACTATCGCTACACCGAGCTGATGCTTACCGAAGTGGACCGCCTGAACAGGGTTATTTCAAAGCTCCTGGCGTACTCCAAACCGAGGGAGCCCCGCCTGAACATCCGATCTCCTGAAGAGGTTCTCGATCATTGCTTGCGCGTAGTGGAACGAGAAGCGGCTGAGGCCGGCGTCGATCTGGTACATTCTCCTTTGGGTGAGAACATGCCGCTGGTGCTCATGGATACGGACCAGATTACCCAGATCTTCCTCAACATCCTCATCAACGCGGTAGAGGCCACGCCTCGAGGAGGTCAGGTCTCCGTGAAATACGATGTGGACAACGGCCGACTCCACATCGTTATTGAGGACACCGGCATGGGCATTCCCAAGGAGAATCTGGACAAACTGTTCGATCCTTTCTTTTCCACGAAGAAGAAGGGGACGGGACTCGGCCTCGCAATCGTGCGCAGTATCGTGGAAGGACATGGAGGGGAAATCGAGGTGGAGTCCGAACCTGAAGTTGGAACGCGCTTCACGGTAACCTTCACTACCTATCAGGCACCCGATGAGAGCGGTTTGGACCGGACGCAGGCAGATATGAACAGTACGGCCGGCCTGGCCCGGAATTGAAATGCCGGCGACACCGTCCCGCATACCTTTCACACACGGAGCTTCCGGGATACCGATGGAGCCGAACACTACCGGCTGGAGCGAAGAGGACCCGTCGCCGATTCTTGAAGCATCTCCGGCACATGACCGACGATCCGAACCGTTGTACAGGACGACAAATGACAGAACACAAAGCAAAGATCCTCGTCGTTGACGACGAGCCTTCCCAGAGAAAAATGCTGCAGGCAAACCTCTCTCTCGACGGGTACAAGGTCTTCGAAGCCGAGGACGGATCGGATGCCATTGCGAGGGTGTCCGACGAGTTCTACGATTTAATACTCATGGACAACCGGATGTCTCAAGTTGACGGAATCGAGGCGCTCAAGGAGATCAAGAAGATCTCGCCCGGAATTCCCGTCATTATCATAACGGCTCACGCGTCCGTAGAGACCGCGGTGGAAGCCTTACAGGCGGGGGCGCACGACTATCTGACCAAACCCTTGGACATCGACGAACTCCGGATAAAGGTTCAGCAATCGCTTGAATTCTGGAGGCTTAAGGAGGAGAACATCCTTCAGAGGCGACGGATCGAGAATCTTTTCGATGCCTCGAAGATTGTCGGACGATCTCACCGAATGAAAGAGATATTGGAACGGGTCGCAATGGTTGCGCCGTCGCCGACGTCGGTGCTGATCCTGGGCGAATCGGGAACGGGAAAGGAACTTATCGCCAACGCCATCCATCAGGGATCGGGGCGCTCGGACAATAGATTCATCAAGGTCAATTGTGCCGCTCTTCCGGAAACGCTCTTGGAAAGCGAGCTCTTCGGGCATGAGCGTGGGGCCTTTACCGGCGCGGTGGCAAGGCGTCCGGGGAGATTCGAGCTGGCGGACAGAGGCACCATTTTCCTCGACGAAATCGGGGAGATGACTTTCGCGACTCAAGCCAAATTGCTCAGAGTACTCCAGGAACGCGAATTCGAACCGCTGGGGTCGACCAAGACGGTCAAAGTAGACATACGCATTGTTGCGGCATCCAACAGGAACCTGGAGGAGGAGGTGAAGAGGGGGGCCTTTCGGGAAGACCTCTTCTACCGCCTGAATGTAGTACCGATTGACTTGCCGCCGTTGAGGGAAAGGAGAGAAGATATCCCCCTATTGATCGACCATTTCCTCAAGATTTACAACGAAAGGAACAAGAGAAACCTGCAGGGCTTTCATCCTCGAGCCCTCGACGCGCTCATGCGATATGCGTGGCCCGGCAACATCCGCGAGTTGGAAAACGTCGTGGAACGATCGGTCATCTTGACCCGTGAGGATTACGTCCCCTTTTCAGAGCTTCCTGAAGCGATTCGCGGGGCCGGCGACGATCCTCTGTCCAAAGAGATCAGGGAGGGCATTCGGCCCGGGATGACCATTAAGGAGATGGAAAAGGAACTTATCGTCAAGACTCTTGAGGACAATGACGGCAACCGGACACGCACCGCACGCGTTCTCGGAATTACGAGAAGAACCCTGCAACA
This sequence comes from Desulfomonilaceae bacterium, assembly GCA_031082285.1. Classification (GTDB taxonomy): domain Bacteria; phylum Desulfobacterota; class Desulfomonilia; order Desulfomonilales; family Desulfomonilaceae; genus JAVHLK01. Next base: position 17,919 of record JAVHLK010000035.1, on the reverse strand, counting down.
CAAGCTCAAGGAATACGACATCGATCAGCCCACGACATGACCGCTGCGGATGGGAGTGCTTCTATCGGGCGCCAAGCGTGGCGGGGTCGGGATCGCCGGCTGGACAAAAAGCCGTTTGTGAGCTAAGATATGTTCACATTACGCGCAGAGGTGGAGCGTCATGCGAAATTTGTCGTCAATCAAGACGAAAGAGCATGCCCGAGCCCTCGAGCAGAGGGACCGCTTTCTGCAGGATCATCCGGAACTCGCCAGGCTCCAGAGTACCATCGATCACAAACTCAGCAATGCTTCCACCACACACAACCGCTTGGTCATCATCCACAACCTGATGATGGATTCACTTCGGGAAATGGACAAGAGACTGCAGGAAGTGCTGGGAAGGCGCCGCAGGACCACATGCACCAAATGAGGTCGCTCAACCGCTAGGCTTCCACACGATCCGACGGGATCTCTATAAGGAATTCGGTCCCCCCGTCGTCCAGGCAGTCCTCGATCTTTTCACAAAACCGGCATCGGGTAACGTCCCCCGGACACACGTCTCTCACGGTCGGAATACATGAGCAACGAGTGCTCCGAAAGTGGATACCGAATCCGAACCGTTCGGAGAATATCTTGATCTTCATCAGGTCGGTCCCGGTACCCCCTGCGTTGAATTCGTAACGCCTGCCGGAGGTGTACAGGTCGGTTTCCCGCACCGGACAGAAGCACTCGAACAGATTCTTCTGTTCGGCCTCCGGGATGCCTACTCCATAGTCGCGGATGGCGATCGTGTATCCCGAGGGAGACCTTGTCCCCTCGATCACGATTCTTCCGTGATCCGGCGTGTTCTCCACTGCATTGCGGAGCAATCCTCCCATCACCGACATCAGGATTTGGGGCTGCATCTTGATAATGGCAGGATCGGGCACTCCGAATCGGATATCCAAGACCCGATCCGCGGTCATCTGGTTGACGCGGAATTCCGCTGCTTGGAAGGCGGCTGTGACCGATACACGCTCCGTTTCCTCGATCTTACCGGGAAACTGTGACTCGATCCGGGCCCTGAGCGCGTCCATGGCTTCGGCCAGACGCGGCTCCTCCTCCTGCTCGATCTCAATCAAGTCCCTCAGGTGATCGAGAAATCCGAGGATGATTTCCCGTTCCGGATAGTCCTTCTCTTCAACGATGTGACCGACCTGTTTCTCGATGGTTTTCAGTCGGCCAAGATTTCGCACTATCCGTTGGAAGGGAAGCTCATCGACATCGAGCCCCATTGCTTCCAGCTTGCGTTCCAGGATTCTGAGTGAAGCTTCGATTATGGCCAGAGGCGTCTTCAGCTCATGGGAAAGATGATTGAGTATCTTGTTCTTTACGACGTTGAGGCGCTCCAGTTCCTTGTGAGAGTTGACCAGACTCTCAAAGTAGGCGGCATTTTCAAGGGCCAAAGCCACATTTCCGGCCAGCGCGGTCATTATCTCGACATCTTCATCCGTGAACGCCCCGTCCTCCTTGTTCAGCGCGTACAGCACTCCTTGTCGCTTATCTCTGGTCTGAAGCGGGACGCAGATCATGTTTCTCGTAGTGAATCCGGACTTGTTATCTACTTCCCGGTACAGTCTGGGATCATTGGCCGCGTCGTGCACGAGCGCGGGCTCGCCGGTGTTGAACACCCACCCGCATACGCCCTGATCGCGAGGAATTCGTATCTCCCGACTTGCCGATGAGAGATAGCTCTCCTTGTCCTCAACCGTTCTCCAGTAGAACTCATCGTGGTCCTCGTCGTAGAGCAGCACCCCTGCTCCCTCGCAATCGAGCACCCCTTGAACTTCGCCCACGATGACGCTGAGGAGATGATCGAGATCGGTAGTAGAAGCCAGCGCCTTGGAAGCGTTGAACAACAGGATCATCTTCGCGGGGTCGATCGGATCGCGCCTCGTCGCTCCCGCTGTGTGGCGAGGACCGGAGTACGGACTCCGTACCCCTGAATCCTGTCGGAGGGTATCATCAGTCATCCGGAGTTCTCGGAAAGGTCCGCGACGGCTTGTGCGTCCTGCCTGCACGCATTCTGGTGCCGGCACTCGTTGTACAAAGACACGATCTGAAATAGACTCGGCGATCGGTCAACTGGTGCGGCTTCTCACGAAGGATACGGAGCGCGGCGTGGATTTCGGGGTCTTCACCACCAGACAACGCGCCATATCCGCGATGCCGTCCGCCGTCAGCCCCAGATCGGCGAGAAGCTCTTCACGGGTACCGTGCTCCACAAATGCGTCACCTATCCCCATGCGGAGGACCTTGACGTGACTTAGGCCGTTGTCGGCAAGTAATTCAGTTATGGCGCCGCCAAATCCGCCTGCCAGCACTCCTTCCTCAACCGTCAAGACATTGGGGACGGCGGATGCCTTTTCGACGATCATATCTCGGTCCAAGGGCTTCACAAAGCGTGCGTTCATGACCCCTACGCCGATTCCCTCCTCGGCGAGCATCCGAGATGCCGCCACGGCCGGCGGAACCATGGATCCAACTGCAATGATGAGTAAGTCGTGACCTTCCCTCAGCATTCGTGCCGTGCCGATGGGAATAACCGACGCGGTCTTCTTGATTTCAACCCCTTGGCCCTTGGCTCGGGGATACCGTATCGCGCTCGGGCCGTCGACGGTTGTTACCGCGGTTGCCAGCATGTCGGCCAGTTCGTCTTCATCGGCTGGTGCCATAACCACCAGATTGGGAATGGTCCTGGTAAACGCGATGTCAAAGACGCCGTGGTGGGTAGGCCCGTCCTCTCCCACGATGCCGGCACGGTCCATTGCCATGACGACGGGAAGCTTCTGCATGCAGACATCGTGAACGATGTGATCGTACCCCCGCTGCATGAACGTTGAATAAATCGCTACAACCGGCCGGTAGCCCTCCGCGGCCAATCCCGCGGCGAAGATCACCCCGTGCTGTTCGGCTATTCCCACATCAAAGAAGCGGTCCGGAAACAGGCGCCCGTATTCCGCCAGACCGGTTCCGTACTCCATGGCGGCCGTGATGGCCACCACCTTGGGATCCGACGCGGCCAATTTGATCAGCGTCTGACCGAAGACTTTCGTATACGATGGGGGACCGTCCTCGGACTTGACTTTGCCCGTGTCGATGTCAAAAGGGCCGACACCGTGGTACAGGCTGGGCTTCTGTTCCGCCTGGCTGTACCCCTTCCCCTTGCATGTGATCGCGTGGATCAAGACGGGTTCTCGGAATCGCTTGACATTGTTCAACGTGTCCACCAGGTGCTTTATCCGATGGCCGTCGATGGGTCCCACGTAGTTGAATCCGAGTTCCTCAAAAAGTTTTCCGGGGGTAATAAAGCCCTTGAACGCATCCTCGAATTGCTTGGCAAGGACGTACATGGATCGCCCCATGACGCCCGGTATGTTCTTGAGAATGTTCTTCACCTCGTCGCGGAAACGCGTCACGATTTGGCCGGTCATGATTCGATTGAGGTATGCGGCCATGGCTCCCACATTGGGTGAGATGGACATCTCATTATCGTTGAGAATAATGATGAGATCCTTCTTTGCGGCACCCGCCTGATTGAGACCCTCATACGACACGCCGCATGTGAGGGACCCGTCACCCACCACCGCTATGACCTTGTGGTTGCTCCCCCCGAAACACCTTGCCTGGGCCAATCCAGCCGCCGCGCTGATGGCATTGCCCGCATGCCCCACGTCAAAAAAATCGTAATCGCTCTCTTCACGCTTCGGGAAGCCGGCCAGGCCGCCTCTTGTTCTCAGGGTGTGAAAAGCGTCTCGTCGGCCGGTGAGAATCTTGTACGCGTATGCCTGATGGCCGACGTCGAAGACGATGCGGTCCTCGGGAGGCGAGAAGACCTTAAGAAGGGCCAGCGTAAGCTCAACGACTCCAAGACTGGAAGCCAGATGCCCTCCTCGCTGGGAAACCGTACGGATGATCAGGTCACGGAGTTCGTCGGCCAGGACCTGCATGGACTCCAGAGAGAGGTCCTTGAGGTCTTGGGGGGATTCGATTTGCTTCAGGATTGAGGTTTCATGGTCGGTCATCTGATCTGCTTCTCGCGCGACAAAATGCTTCAATGAACCCGTTCGACGACGTATCGTCCTATATCGGCCAGAATGGCCGCTCTTGCACCGAACGGCCGGATCACGTCAAGGGCCAAGTCGATCAGCTCGCGCATCATGTCCTTGGTCTTACTTTTTCCCAACAGCTTTGGGTAGGTGGCTTTTCCGTGTTCGTGATCCTTCTTGACCGCCTTCCCCAGTTTTGCGGCGTCGCCTTCGAGATCCAGGAGATCGTCCTTCATCTGAAAGGCCGATCCCAACATCTTTCCGTAGCGCCCCAAGATGCGTATCTCTTCCTCGCATCCTCCGGCAAGTCGGGCTCCGCACGTCAACGATGCGCTGATGAGTGCAGCCGTCTTGCTCAGCATGATCCGCTCGACCGTTTGTGCCTCCACCGGTTTGTTCTCGCTCATGATATCGAGAAACTGACCCCCGATGAGCTCCTCGGGACCTGCGGCAACGGCCAACTCTCCAATTGTGGCGAGCAGGCGATCCGGTCGATAGATCCGAATACTTCCCGGGCCGGCCAAGACGCCAAAGGCGAACGTCAGCAGAGAATCGCCCGCCAGAATGGCGACCGCCTCGCCGAATACCTTGTGTGCGGTCGGCTTCCCCCTTCGCACGTCGTCATCATCCATGGCGGGAAGGTCATCGTGAATCAGCGAGTACGTGTGAATGCATTCCAGGGCCACCGCCAAAGGCATGACGCATTCCCCGTCCCCGCTCACGATCTCCGCCGCGGTCATGGCCAGTATGGGCCGAAGTCGCTTTCCACCGGCAAAGACACTGTATCTCATGGCCTGATGCAGAAGCGTCGGCTCATTATCCTCAGCCGGGAGCATCTCGTCAAGAGCCTTATCCACTGTCCGGCGGTTTTCCGTCAAATATTCCTGCAGATTCACTGAAGAGGCGTCCTATTCCCCTGCTCTCTCAAACGGGACTTTTTCCAACGTGGCCAGCAATTCCTCCACGCGTCCTTCCGACCGATTCAATATCTCAAACAGGCGACGGGACAAACCTATCCCCTCTTCAAAGAGCGAGAGACTTTCGTCCAGGCTCAGTCCGCCCTGTTCTATTTTCTCCACGATGCTTCGGAGTTTTTCCAGGGCTTGATCGAAGTTTTCCGGAGCTTCATCTTTGTCTCTGGCCTTCTTCACCATGGTCGGCTTCTCTTTTCGAGTTCTCCTTGGCTACCGCATCGGCCCCGGCCCATCGCGTTAATTTAATGCAACAATGCCCTCGACCCGGCCTTGAAAGACCGGTCTACTTTCATACCGTCCCTCTGGGACGTATGCACTCCCGACCCCCGACGGGGGCGGCTGAGAGTAGCCCGGTACTTCAGTGCCGGGTGTCCGAAGCGCTTATGTGAACGCATATGGGCCCCGCCTCGCATGTCCTATTCCCAGCGATCGCCGATAATGAGTTCACTCCATTCTCGCTTCGCTGCCGCGGAACTCGAGTCCACGCTCACCGCCTTCATGAAACACGACTTGGCTTTCTCCTTGTCCATGAAGAATCGTTTGTGGATGAAACCTTCGAGATAATACCCCTGGGCCATCGTCTGGGGCAGTATTCCCCCAAGCTTCTCTCTGATTCGGTTCGCGGCCTTTATGTCCTGCAGAGCGGTTTTCACGTAATACGCGGAGAAACTCTGATAGAGCCTTCCCTTGATCTTGGCTTCGGCCAGTGCGTGAAGAACGTCGGCGTACAACGCGGTTTCCTTCAACCCGTCATGATCGAGAACGTCCTTGGCCTCTTCGAGTAAATCCAGAGCCTCGAGGTAGTGGGTCCGATCCACCAGTATCGTGCCCGTGTTCAGCAGGCTCTTTGCATCCTGTCCGGCGAGGGGCGTACCCGGACACAACAGCACCGCCAGGGCCGGTATGATCGATGCGGCCTGAATGTACAATATCAACCAGCGCACGATGCACCGCCTCGCAGACGAGAAATACTCGGAACGGCGAGTCGCCTTGAGTGCTCCAGTATACACGATTTTCAGGATGAATGCATGCCGGACAAGGGAAAAACCACATCGCCTCTCGCAGGACTACACTGCCCCGGATCCGATTACTCGCCGTCTCAGTCCCACATGACGGGAGCGGCATCCCCAGTTCAGGCCGCGAAGGGAGATCTACCGGGTGAACTCGAATTCCACCCTCCTACCCATTCTGTCGGGCACGGTTCCGGGTGGCTGCAGCATGGACTGTGTGCTTCCGTGCCCCACGATCTGCAGTTGCGACAAAGGAATGCCGTGGCCGGCGATCAACTCCCGTGCCACGGCCTCGGCCCGTTTGACCGAAATCTTCTGGTTGTATTCCGGCTTTCCTCTGCCGTCCGCAAAGCCGTGGAGCACCAACCGAAGCGTGGCATCCTGTTTCAAGGCTTGTGCCGCGGCCGCCAGTGATGCAGCATTCGCCCGATCGGCCTCCGGGTCTTTAGATCTTACCGAAAAACTGTTGAAATCGAATGTCACCGGTCCCACCGACTGTTGCGGGAGGGAACCGACGGGAGGCGCTTGCGATTGACTGCACGGTTCAACGAGGTACCGTTTCATCCACGCGTGCCAAGGGGCGGGAGAATTGATATCGTTCGCGTTGATGTACACTCCGCGGCCCTTTTGAGCTATGGCCCTGAGATAATACCGTCCGTCCTGAGCGTTCCCAATCTGGAACGTATGAATCTCGAGATCGGGATTGTTGCGGCAAATTTGATCCGCTATCTTAACGGGATCGGCATTGCACGATTCAACGCCTCCCCCGACGAGCACGAGAATGCTCTTGCCGTCGACATCTGTGCTGATCTCGGTCGCGGCCGCTCTCAGTCCCGCCGACAGGGAACTCACGCCGTAAGACACACTTCTCGGAAATGCATTGATGAATTTCTCCGGGTCCCACGGTTGAATTGCCAAAACGCTCTCGGTGTTCTCGCATCCCAAGCCCACTTTCAGCCCATAGTGCCTGAGCCCGACGTTGAAAAGGCCGTCCGCGGTCAGCGGCATGGCTCTTTCGAAGAAGCGCATCTGTACCAAGAGCTGCTGATACCGCTCCTTGTCTTTCATGAATCCCGAGGCATCGAACAGCACGAGGATGTTGGAGACTCTCTTGCAGTCATCAGCTCGGACCGAGTGGGCTGCAGAAACGACCAGGAGCGCGGTCAGGCATAGTGTCAGTCCTCGATAGAACCTATCCCTGAAAAAGGGTGCCATGACCTTCCTCCTGCGATTTCAGTCACCGCACGCATGCGAGACTGGGTGATTTGGGTGGAATTAGCAGAGGATGTGAAGATTGTCAAGAATTATAATAAAATACCCTTGAGGTATCCTCAGAACTTGACAACCGTTTAGTAGAATCTATTCTTGACCCATGGGAAACCTCCGCAAAGATACGCGAGCCTTTGAAGAGATCCTGTTGCTCGTTCTTGCCCTCGCCGCACTCGCAGGTTCATTCATCCTTCAGCCGAATGCCTCCGGGGGCCTCAGCTTGCCTATTGCGTTCACGGAAAAACAGATGGCTTTGCCCGAGGTATGCATGAGTCACCGTGTGCTCGGAATTTCGTGCCCGGGATGCGGACTCACGAGGAGTTTTGTGTGCATTGCGCACGGCGATCCCCTGGCGGCCTTCCGTTGGAATCCCATGGGGCCGGTCCTTTTCATTATCGTCTTGTTCCAGATACCCTACAGGGCTATTCGGTACGTGGGCCTATGGCGTTCCCGGCCCTTCTGGGTGCGTCTGAACAACGGCCTCGGAGCTGCGGTGTGGCCGGTTTGCGGAGGGCTCATTGCCTTATGGGTGGTACGACTCGTGTGGCCCGCCGGGTAACCCGGCCATGAAGATGCCGTCGCACGCTCGACGGGTTCCCCCTCGTCATCTCGTATGTATCGAGAACGGATGGTGAACGGGCCACAGTGAGGCCCTTCGCGATGCGCACCCGACAATCCGAGCATCCTTGCCGTGCGATTCCGGATAACCTCTTGAATTCTTCGACCGCGGGAAATATCCTTTTGGACGAATCGGGCCGACTGCCGGAGGAAACATGTTGGAAACTCTATTGAACGTATTCTTCACTTCGTTCCTGATTTTGGCGGGTCTCGTGGCGAGTTGCTATTTCTGGACATGGTTCCACCAGGCTCCCACCCGTCAGGATGAGACGGGGTTCTTTCGTACGAGCGACGGCCGGCGGCTTGCCGTCCACAGATATCAACCATCGGAGAAGGCCGCGGGATTCCCGGTCATACTGTGTCACGGACTGGGCGGCAACCTCCACTGCTTCGATCTTCAGGGAGCCCCCTCGCCGGCCCAGTTCCTGAAAAAAGCGGGTCGCGACGTATGGGCCTTGGAACTCCGCGGGTCCGGCTCCTCGGACCGGCCCGGCGTATGGATCTCCAACGTGCCGCATTCATGGGGTTTTGACGATCACCTGGAGTACGACGTACCCGCGGCCATCGACTACGTTCTGGAAAGAACCGGAGCTCCTGCAGTGCACTGGGTGGGCCACAGTATGGGAGGAATGTTGGCGGAAGCATACCTTTCCCGTCGGAACGATCATCGGATCGCCTCAGCCACGGCCATCGGATCCCCTGCCGACTTCTCCAAGATCCTTCGGCCCGTTTTCGACGGACTCATGGGGCTCCGATGGGTTCTGCGTCTCTTGCCGTTCGCTCCCATGACATACATGGCGAAACTGGTCGTTCCGATCGTTCATCGACTGCCTCCTGCGGTGCAAGGGCTCTTCCATCCACCCAACATAGACCCGGTCGTCGCCAAGAGGATCGTTGCCGTGGGTTCTCCCATGCTGATACCGAGTGAACTGTGGCTCGACCTCGCCTGGTTCCTGGAAAAGGGGTATCCTGCGGACAAGAACGGTGAGCCCTACCTGAAAAACCTTCCGCACTCCACGGTGCCCCTGCTGCTGATCAGCGGATCGAAAGACGTGATGGCGCCGCCCGCTTCAGTGTGTGGGGCCTCTCAGCCCGGATACGACCAAGGAGAGCGTCAATGCGTTACGTGCGGGCGAGACGCGGGGTGCAAGGAAGACTACGGTCACATAGACCTTTTGATCGGGAAGGACGCGGAGACGGAGGTGTACCCCGTCATACTGGATTGGCTTCGAAAGCATGACGCGGTTCAGGATCGAGAGTGAACCGCGAAAACCGCGGTCTCGCCCTGTCGACCGCGTGCCGCCGGAGATTCTTTCTTCCTAGGGTACCGGAACCGGGATTCCAAAAGGACCGGGGAAAGGCTCGCAGATCGGCGGCAACTCAAGGAACTGCATGGACACGATGCCGCAGGTCGGACAAGGGTGATACCACGTCCGCGATGACTTCGGCCAAAAATCGATGTTGTACGGGTCCGGAGGTTCGGCTGCCGGGGCATTGTGCGGCAGGTACGGATTGAGCATCTGGCCGGAGACCACGGCCCCCGTGCCGATTAGCATCAGTAAGACTCCGGTCACGCAGATTATGCGGATCGCATTCATGAAAGTCACCTCCGGTGAGTCCGTCCGGCATGTGCCGGAAGCCGTGCACGGAATGAACCGATGAAGGGCTTGCAAGATCCCGGGTTCGAGGTTCGCACGGGGAACGCTCTTCGGCAGCCGGTACTCGGACTGTAGTATAGCCTATTATCCCGTTAAATGTCAATTGGCTTGACCTAAAAAATAAACTAGTTTATGAAATCCCGTGACTGTGTGAAGCGGTGTCCGTGCCGACTTTTTTTGCTTGACTTGAACGAATAAGCAGCTATATTCTTGCAGTTTACTCTTGAAGGGACGGTCCGTCGCAGGCCATGAAGATTCGCATGGACGAGATACCTGAAGAGGGTTTGGACCTCGTCTTTTCGGACGAAGACGTTCCGGCGCCGGTGCTCGCCGACCTCCAAACGCCGCAAGGTGGACGCATGGCCCCTCGCCTCAGCGGTCACGTAAGACTTTTCGAGAGCGGAGAAAACCTTCTTCTCTCGGTGCGAATACAAGCAAGGATGCATCTGTCATGCTTCAGATGCTTGAGAGAGTTCGACTCGGACCATGAAATCGAGATGGATGTCATCGTTCGCCGAAAGGACAAGGAAAGTCCCGGCGACGACGAAGTCGTGGATTCCGGGGCCAACGAAGTCTGGACCGAAGGGCCTGAACTGGACCTCGGAACGCTTCTCGCGCAGGAGCTTCTTCTTGAAATGCCGATGAAACCGCTCTGTTCCCAGGATTGCGCCGGACTGTGCCCGCGGTGTGGGGCTTTGAAGGGTTCCGATCAATGTACGTGCCGGGAGGAACATGAGACGGATCCCAGGTGGCACGCATTGGCCAAGCTGAAGGACCGGGCAGGCCGATGACCCGAGTGACTCATGCCGAGAACCCGATCTTCGGGAACTCTAAGGACTTGGTTTGTGTCGGTGCGGGAACGCGACGAACGGCAGACGTTTCAGAAATGGATATGGCCCCGGCCCCCGATGCGCACAGGAAACGAGACGGGAATTGCAGCAAACCCCACGACCGTTGGTGTGTCACTGAAACGGCTGAGCCCGGTGCCCCGGCAAGTTGAGGCTCGGAGGCCGCCGGGCCGCCGAAATGTGAGCGGAAGACCGCGGCACCGTTTCCACGGAGAATGATTTACGGGAAGAGATGAGGATATCAGATGCCTGTACCAAAAAAGCGGGTCTCACGGACGAGAAGAGACAAACGACGGACCCATAAGAAACTGTCGCCGGTGAATTTGAGCCGGTGCCCCCAGTGTTCTGAAGCGATGTTGCCGCATCGAGTCTGCCCTTCGTGCGGGTTTTACAAGGACAGAACGGTAATCGAAACGGAGTCTTAAGTCGGAAAGCATGTCCAGCGCCATCAGCACAGAGACCCTTCGATCGGCGGCGTTGATGTTTCCGGGTCAGGGATCGCAGTATCCCGGAATGGGAGCCGACCTCGCCGCGGAAAGTTCCAAAGCGCGACAAATATTTGAGCGGGCGAACGATATCCTTGGATATTCGCTTACGAGGATCATGTTCGACGATCGAGGCGACGAGCTGAATCGTACGGTTCACACGCAGCCTGCGGTCTTCGTGCATTCCATGGCGCTGCTGGGGATTCTGGAGGAGCGATATGCGCTTTGCCCGGTGGTTGCCGGAGGACATTCTCTTGGCGAGTACTCGGCCTTGTGCGCGGCCGGCATTCTCGATTTTGCCGATGCAGTGGACATCATCCGAATTCGAGCCCGGGGTATGGACCAGGCGCAACCCGCCGGCACCTGCGGCATGGCCGCGATCATCGGACTGACGAAAGACCGAGTGTTGGAGTTGATCGAGGGCACCCGAGGTGCCGATGTGCTGGAAGCTGCAAACTTCAATTCCCCCGACCAGGTGGTGGTTTCGGGAGTAATGACCGCTCTGACCAGAGTGGTGGAAGCAGCCGGTAAGCTCAGACGCACCAAGGCGGTACTCCTGCCGGTGTCATCAGCTTTTCATACCGCACTGATGGAGCCTGCAAAGGACGCACTGAACAGCCGCCTCGAAGGCGTGTCGTTCGGAGAGGCCCGGTTTCCGGTCATAGCCAATCTGAATGCACGGCCCTATCCCGCCTCACCTCAGGAGATTCGCCGAAATCTCGTCGATCAGGTGGTCCGACCGGTGCTCTGGGAGGATTGCGTGACTTCCATGAAAGAAAGCGGACCCACGAAATTTGTCGAGATCGGCCCGGGCAAAGTTTTGACCGGGTTGCTTCGGCGGATCGACAAGCAACTTCCGTCAGCCAATATCTCCGACGTCCCAAGCGTCGGTTCTCTCGAGGCTCAATCCGCATGAACCGTGACGTGAACCACATGCTGTCTCTTGAGGGAAAGACGGCTCTTGTTACGGGAGGATCGCGAGGACTGGGCAGAGCGATCTGCCTCTGTCTGGCACGAGCCGGCGCCTTCGTCGTGGTGAACTACGCGCGTTCATCGGCCGAGGCGGAGGAAACCCTCGAGAAGATACGAGACGCGGGCGGGAGCGGGAGAACGGCACAATTCGACGTAAGGAATTCCGAGGCCGTCGATCAAGGGATTACGGATATTCTCAACGACTGCGACGCCATCCACATTCTGGTAAACAACGCGGGGATCACGAGAGACGGACTGTTGGGCAGGATGAAGGACGAGCACTGGGAGGACGTCCTGTCGGTGAACCTGACCGGGACGTTTCACGTCTGTCGTGCAGTAGGCAGACGTATGATTCGGAATCGCAGCGGAAGAATCGTCAACGTAGCGTCAACCGCGGGCGAGGTGGGGAACGCCGGTCAAGCCAACTATTCGGCCGCCAAAGCAGGTCTCATCGGCTTTACCAGGGCTCTGGCCCGGGAGCTGGCACCCCGTAACATCCTTGTCAACGCGGTCTCGCCCGGAATCATCAGCGGAGGCATGAGCGAGCGGCTTACTCAAGAACAAGTGAACGCCATCGTCGATCACGTCCCGTTGGGCAGGTTGGGTCTGCCCGAAGATGTCGCCGCAGCGGTGCTTTTTCTCTGTTCGGACATGTCCGGCTATGTGACCGGGCAGGTGATACGAGTCAACGGCGGGCTTTACATGTAGAGCCGAAATTCCCCGGAACCCCCTGTTCGGGGGCACCATAAGACAAACTCGAACGGGAGCGTCAACGAACCCACCGGAGCGGAAAACGAAACACGTCGCGGAGGAAACCAAATATGGATGATCTCGAAAAGAAAGTCGTCGATCTGATTGCTGAAGTGCTGGTTGACGTCAACAAGGAAAATATCCAGCTGGATTCGAAGATTGTGGAGGATCTGGGGGCGGAATCCTTGGACATTTACGACATGATAGCCCTTCTGGAAGACGAATTCGGCATGGAGATTACCGACGAGGAAGTCGAACAGATCCAGACCGTCAAGGATGTGGCTAATTTCATTCGGAACCACCGGAAAGCTTCCTGAAGTCGGCGGACCGGCATTTTCGACTCGTTGGAGGATGCCTTGCGAAGGAGAGTTGTCGTCACAGGGATGGGGATGGTCACTTGTCTTGGATCCGGAGTACCTGCGAACTGGGAAGCCGTCACGGCAGGCCGTTCCGGAGTACGATCCATAACGGCATTCGATTGCACCGATTACCACACCCGGATCGCCGGGGAGATTCAGGGCGACTTCGACCCGTGCGGCCATGTTCCGGTCAAGGAATTCCGGCGCATGGACAGGTATCAGCAATTTGCCCTTGTGGCGGCCGGTGAAGCAATTAAGGATTCAGGCTTGTCCTGTCCTCCCGAGGAACCGTATCGCGCGGCGGTTGTGATCGGTTCCGGTATGGGCGGCCTCGCCACGATTGAAAAGGGCTCGGACATTCTTCGGGAGAAAGGTCCGAAGCGCGTGAATCCGCTCCTCATTCCCATGACCGTCATCAATTTGGCCCCTGGGATGATATCCATCAAGTACGGATTCAAAGGGCCCAACTTCGGTGTTGTGAATGCGTGTACGTCCGGGGCATCCGCCATCGGTGAGGCGTACAGACTCATTCTTGAAGGCCGTGCAGATGTGGCGATAACCGGCGGAACCGAAGCCGTTGTAACCAGGTTGTCCATTGCCGCGTTCAATGCTCTGCGAGCCTTGTCGGAGCGTAACGACGAACCCGACAAGGCCTCCCGTCCCTTCGATGCGGATCGGGACGGTTTTGTCATCGCAGAGGGAGCGGGGATACTGGTCCTGGAATCCCTGGAACATGCCACGCGACGAGGGGCCGAGGTACGCGCGGAGATTGTGGGCTATGGAGCGACCGACGACGCGTACCATTTCGTCATGCCCGACCCGGAAGGTGAAGGGGCTCTTATGGCAATGAAACTGGCGGTGGAAGAAGCCGGCATAGACGTCAGTCAGGTGGGGTACGTCAATGCTCACGGGACATCCACCGAGTTGAACGACGTCATGGAAACCGAGGCCGTCAAGAAACTCTTCGGAACCCACGCGAAGGATTTGGCCGTCAGCTCCACCAAGTCCATGACCGGGCACCTCATCGGAGCCGCAGGAGCAGTGGAAGCCATCTATTCCATAATGGCCGTTCGGACGGGCATCATTCCGCCGACCATCAACCTGGACAATCCCGATCCGAAGTGCGACCTGGATTATACTCCTCACACGGCACGCACCAAGGAACTGGAGTACGCACTGACCAACAGCTTCGCCTTTGGGGGACAGAACGCATGCCTCGCCGTCAAGCGCGCGTGACGCATGAAACGTCATGCGAGGACATCGGCGGCACTGATGAGAGATGGGAAGCGCCGTACTCCGACCTGTGTCGGCACCGACGTCGAACCTTGCGGAGGGTACTCCCCCGTAAGACGGTTCCGGGACGAGAGTCCTGACGTGTCCCCGCTATTCGTTATGAAGGAAAGTCATGAGCCCGCTTGAGCAGACCGACCCGCAAGTCTTTCGGATTATCGCCGATGAAATGGAGCGCCAGGAACGACGCCTGGAGTTGATCGCTTCGGAGAACTTCGCGTCCCGGGCCGTTATGGAAGCCCAAGGCAGCGTCCTCACAAACAAGTATGCAGAAGGCTATCCCGGCAGACGATACTACGGCGGCTGCGTCCACATGGACGTCGTTGAGAACCTGGCTCGCCTGCGTGCACAACAGCTGTTCGGAGCCGATCACGTCAACGTCCAGCCCCACTCCGGCACCCAGGCAAACATGGCCGTCTACTTCTCGGTCATGAAACCCGGCGACACATACCTGGGAATGGATCTTCGCCACGGCGGGCACCTTTCCATGGGCCATCCCAAGAACTTCTCCGGCATGATCTATCATGTGGTGCCCTATTCCGTTCGCAGCGAAGACCACAGAATCGACTACGATCAAGTGAGGGACCTTGCCCGGAAGCATCGTCCGAGGATGATCATCGCAGGGGCCAGTGCCTACCCCAGGATCATCCACTACGATATCTTCGCGGACATCGCCCGAGAAGTCGACGCGATACTTATGACCGATGTGGCCCACATTGCCGGACTCATCGTGGCCGACCGGCATCCCTCGCCGGTGCCTCATGCGGACTTTGTCACGACCACCACGCACAAGACCCTCAGGGGCCCCCGAGGAGGGATGGTCTTGTGCCGAGGAGAGTACGGCCCGGCGCTGGACTCCTGCATCTTCCCGGGAATGCAGGGAGGACCCCTGATGCACGTCATCGCCGCCAAGGCCGTCGCACTGGCCGAGGCCGCAACGCCCGAATTCCGCTCATATCAGGATCAGGTTGTCCGTAACGCCAAAGCCCTGGCAAACGCTCTCTTGGAAGAAGGATTCACACTTGTCTCCGGAGGAACGGACAACCATCTCATTCTCGTGGATCTCACCGACAAGGGAATTACCGGCATGGAGGCACAGGAAACTCTCGAACGTGCCTGCATCACGGTGAACAAGAATTCCATCCCCTTTGACCCGTTGCCGCCGACCAAGGCCTCGGGCATTCGGATCGGAACTCCAGCCGTGACCACCCGCTCCATGGGCGAAGACGAGATGCGCCTCATCGGCTCCTTCATGTCCAAAGTCTTGACAAACCCTACGGATGAAAGGATCATCTCCGCAGTTGGGAAAGACGTGACGGATTTGTGCAGCCGGTTTCCCCTCTACGTCCAACACTGAAACGGTACGATTCTATGAGTTCTTCCGAACGAAAATGGTGGTCGTTTTCCTGGTTTCCCAAGAGACGATTCGATCCCGACTTTCCATTGGCATTCTGGTTTGCAGGCCTCTGGTTTAACCTCAAGAGTTTCCTGTACTTGTGCTACCTCTACATGATCGGCACCGAACCCCCCCCTTATACCGATTCGGAAGTCGTCGAAGCCGTCTATTTCGGCATTGCCCTTCTTCCGTCACTGTGCCTGGGTCTCGCGCTGTGGAATGAGAAGAAATGGGCGGTCATACCAGCCATCGTCTTCCTCGTGCTCGACACCCCCCTCTTGCTGTTCCACGTGCTCCGTCTGGCCGAGGCCGGATTCCTCGAATCAGGCCTCACCCGTGCACTGGAGTTCGGCAGTCTTGTGCTGAACGTGACCGCGGTCGGTTGGCTCATCAAGTACCGAGCGGGATCCGGAGCAACACGGCTCGCCCGACAATAGGCCCCCTGGGCGCACTTGCACGTGAGACCTCGCGAAGCGGTGAAGACCGTCCGCAGTCCTCTGTCCATGAGGGCGAAGGGTACGCACGTCCGGGCAGGCCGCACGCGTTCGGTTGCCGAAGGCCGTCGATCCAACTGCGTCATTGCGAAGAGCGGAGCGGCGAAGCAATCTCTCTGCCGGCGCAACCAAATCAGCGAGATCGGTTGGTTCCTCCGGTTCAAGCCCGGATCCGGCATGACACAATGGTCGTTGAGTTTCGTTCCCGCAGGAGTGAACAGTTGGGACCGGCTCAGAAAAGTTGTTGACAAATCATTCTTATCTTGGTATGTTAGTTTCACTTCTTGAAGTAAAACAT
>JAVHLK010000035.1:0-1422 GCA_031082285.1 Desulfomonilaceae bacterium | reverse complement strand
TGTTGACAAATCATTCTTATCTTGGTATGTTAGTTTCACTTCTTGAAGTAAAACATCAAGCAAGGAACTTCAACACTCCTTTACCTCCTACCGCCGGGTTTACAATAAGCCCGGCCTTTTTTTTACCTGTCCGGTACGCGCCTGTCCGCAAGGCTTTCCAGAGACCTTATGAGGAGAGCCAGCGTTCGGTTCACCGGGGTCTTGACTCCCACTTTCTCGCCTTCGTCGGCAACGGCTCCATTTATGAAATCGATCTCGGTACGCCGTCCCGCGAGAATGTCCTGGAACATGGAACAGATGTTGGGTGCGGTGCCTTCACAGACCGCGATGACGCGGCCTTCGGGATCGTCGAAGATCAGCGTGATACCCTTGGCTTCTATGACCCTCATACACTCTTCCACGACCTGATGAATCAATTCCCTGCCGGCCGGAGCGGCGGGCAAGTCCCCGTTACGTACGCGGAGCAATGTTGCCGGGGCGTTGATGCCTGCATTGATGATCAGCTTTGACCATACGCAGCCCGTCGCGTTCTCGACCACATGAACGGGTCCGGAGTTCATCTTTTCCAGGATGGAGCCCACGCGACGCGTTCGCTCGAGCACGATGCCGGCAGCCTCCCCCAGGTGAGTGTCGCCGAAGCCGGTATGACGGTGTCTGCCCGGCCCGAGGGTCATGGCGCCCATGGTGGTGATTCCCAGCAGCACTCTTCCCGGGAACGCGTCGTTGAGTATCTCATAGTTGCCCACCCCGTTCTGAAGGGTGAGGATCGCTCCGTCGTCGGAGAGTATCCGTTTCAGGACGGGAATGGTGGATTGCGTGTCGTACGATTTTACCAGTACGACGGCGAGGTCCACTTTTCCGGCCCGGCCCGCATCCGCGACTATGGCGGGGTACACTCGGCGTTCGCCGGACACCCCTTCGATCCACAAGCCATGTTCTTCTATCAAGCGGACCTCGTCGGGGTCACGCTCGATCATCACGGTCTCGATACCCGCTTCCAACAAGAGACAGCCGACGACCGACCCGAGGGCGCCGGATCCGATAATGCCGATTCTCATGTTCCTACCTTTCCCGAAGGGGATTGCGCCCCAAGAAGGAATGAACCACCAAGACACAAAGGCACCAAGAAGATGAGAGAAGAGAAAGAAAAGACATTTATCCACAGATTACACAGACAGGGAAATGCTCGATACTGACCATGTCTTGCATCGCTTGCCGGCTGGGAATCCCGCGCGAACGCGGGACGACATCTGCGGATACGTACCCAGGAAATATTGTCTTGGTGCCTTTGTGGTTTGTTTTTTTCTCGTTCCCAGGCCGGGGCTTGAGAACGAGATTGTCACTCACCCGTACAACTTGTCCAACTCCGCAGCCACCTCTTCCGGCATGGGATAGCAATGTTCGGGTGCCGGGAAAGAGCCC
>JAVHLK010000034.1:44890-47409 GCA_031082285.1 Desulfomonilaceae bacterium | reverse complement strand
CGAAAGTGCACTTAAAGTGCACTTAGGTACCCGCACCATGTCACCCCGCGTGGTGCTCGTTCGATGCACGGGTTTCATTCGGAACCGGATGACCGGGAGTATTCGGCTCGGGAGTCGGGCGACGATCCCTCCGGCAACCTTGGACGGGTGACACGGACGCGGCAGCCGGGCACCCTCCGGGTACGGCTCTTCACGATCGATGCGGTTCATCCCGCGGAAGCGCAGGTTTCACCGCATGCTACGGTCGTCCATGGTATTCAGTCGCCGCATGGACATTCCTCTTTTCTGTTGTTTCGACAGGTTATTGTGGTAAAGGGACCAATCCGGTGGAGTATATTCTCGGTCAGACGGCAGCAGGCCGGTACCTGTTTTGCGTTGTCATACGGTTTCCGGACAACAAAGGGTTCCCAGTCACGGCGCGTCCCATGACAAGGCGGGAACTACAGCGGTTCAATCAATGGAGAGACACATGAAGGCTACGAAGATTCCCAACACGGATTCAATTTCAGAACCGGCAACGTTTTGGGATACCCACGACCTTACCGATTTTGAAGACGAGTTGGAAGATGTCCACGAGATGGTATTTGAGCACTCTCCAGACGAGACGGTGACGATCCATTTGCCGGCTGAGGAGGTCGAGGCGGTGAAACGAATGGCCCAGGCGAAGGGGATTGGACATGCGGCATTAATCCGGAAATGGGTAATTGAAAAACTACAGAGCGTCTGAAATCCGGGACCGATCGATATGCGACGATACCTCCGGGGATTTCCGGGTACACCATACTCAATTGGCCGGAGTACTTCTCATCAGCTGATCGGCAAACGTCGAATCCGCAGCCGATCCTGCTCGAAAACGACAATACTTCCTTCTGCTAAGCCGTTTCCTAAATACGGTCGCGGATTCCGGCGAGCTGAGATTGCTTCGCTTTGCTCGCAATGACAACCTTTACCATGTCTTTGCGAGGAGCGAAGCGACGAAGTCGATGAGAAATCTCATGCAACGCCCACTAAAGGAAGTACTCTCTCCCTGACGGCCTCAGCAGCATACCGCAGCGCTTCCCTGATATCTTCACGTTCAAGATCAGGAAACGCCTCGAGTATTTCGTCAGCGCTCATGCCGTCGGCTACCATACCCACTACAGTGGCGACCGGAATCCTGAGGCCCCGCAGACATGGCGCTCCACCCATTTGATGAGGGTGGACGGTGATTCGGGTAAAGCGCATGATGTCTTTGTCTCCTTTGAGCTTGTGGATTCTCAATTTGGGAGAGAAAGCGTGAGCCGACGGCCTGTTCCGGTCTTAGTATCCACGGGCCTTTGTGCCCCGCTGTCCATCGACCCGTCACTTTCCTCACGCGTGAGGTTACCACAATGCCTCACACTTCGTCGAGACATCCGGAGGTTTCCCTGCGGCTTGAACGTTCCCGGGCGACGAAATTCCAGGGTAGTCCCCACGGCATCCCCCACTGCGAGGCCAAGAAGGCAACCCCTGTAGCGATCCAACCGTTCATCAGACATTACCGGTGCCCATCCTTCCTGCGAAGTTGCTGCCAAAATCAGCGGCATCAGTGCCGACCTTCCTCGTCCACACGATCGTCTCGCCGTGATAAAATCCACACCAGCAACTGCACGGACAAGCTCCGAGTCATTGATATGCCCGTACCCCTCATGACGGTATTTCCCATCTAACTGTGCTCCGGCGGTGTCACGAAGTCAGCTCCGAGGGCTCGACAGTAGAAGCGGATACCAAGTGGACCTCAACCTTCTTGTTGAGAGCTGATGCAATTCTCACCAGCATCGCCAACGCATCTCCCGCATAATCAGCCTGTTCGAGCGCCTCTATGACGGACTCTCCCACGTCCACCAGATCGCCCAGTTCCGCGGATGTGAGGCCTGCCTGGTTGCGCAAGTCATAGATCTGTTTGGCAATGTCTGCTCTCACCTCGTATTCCCTGAACAACTCGACTGATTCAGGGTCGTCCTTGACGTACTTGTCATACAACCATTTGAGGCCGTCTGAGGCAAATTTCGGGTCTTCCATCATGATTTCTCCATCACAAAGGCGTGAGCCGCCGGGTCTTGCTCGAATCTACCTTTTCTCTCTATGGCCCTGTCGATTTCGAGAGGAGGAACCCTGCGTTCTTTAACCAGTCCGTGTGACACTACCACGGCCGTAGTACCGTGAAAGAAAATAGAGCATTCGGTAATTCAAGCCCTGCAGGCCGACACGAAGCTCGTAAATGCCGTCTCTGAGATAGTCGGCATCCGGCCGTTGCAGTTCATGACCGAAAGTCTCCAGCCTTTTGAGCCAGGCCATACACTTGACTCTCACCTTTGGGGGTAACCTGCCGAACCAATCGATCAGGGGTACCGTTCCATCGTCCTCCTTGAAGAGTATGACTTCCACCTGGGGCATCACCCACGTCCTCGAGACTCCGCGATGTAACCTATCACATCCACGACAATTTGGAACTGCCCTTTGAACTCTTCATAAGGACATGCATATGAAATGCAGGCCGT
>JAVHLK010000034.1:0-44880 GCA_031082285.1 Desulfomonilaceae bacterium | reverse complement strand
TTCAAAGCGCAACATCATGCATGCTATGAACCATACGGCGTTTACAGCCATTACCGGTGCCCATCCTTCCCGCGAACCGCCATGACGGATAATCACAACCGACCACGAAAATCCACCCCGGCTTGGGGCCAAGGTTTACCCCTTAGAAAAGGGGGGCAGGTACACACCGCTCTTTGCGACATGGCACGGACTACCGGGGCATGCGATGTGTGAGCAAGCCCCCAAGGACCCATGCCGTGAAGGCCCGCCCATCCGTTGAGAAGATCAGCGTTTTGTCCCCGGAACTCCCGCCTTGTCGGCCTCGACCGTTGCCTCAGCTCTGCCGTATCGGTCCGCGGTTACCGCGAGCGCGAGAAGCACGCAGAAGAAAATGAACAGGTTCACATAGTGGTACGCGGAAAAGAACCGGTGGAACAACGAACCGGTCATGCCTGAAAAGATTCCGAGCGACAGGACGAATACCCAGGGAACGGATGTTCTCAGCCCCCTCCAGAGCTTGACCATCATTGCCACGATCATTGCGTAGTAGAGTGTAAAGCCGACTATGCCGGTCTCGGCCAGCCGATAGAGGTACTCTATGTGCACCACGTACGGCCACGTGTACCTGTACTCTTGAGGCAAATACCGTTGGAACGCAACGTGGTAGTTGTTGATGCCGATACCGCCGATCCAGTGCTCCCAGAACATGTTCACCGCGGTAAACGCGAGCGGCATGCGATCCTCGCCCCAGGTGCCCTTTGCAAATCGCTCGTACAAAAACGGGGAGAGTACGGCCACGACAAGGAGTCCCACGACGGTAAAGGCGAGCACCGTTCGTTGAGACACCCAGCCTCTCGTGTAACTGACCATGACGACGATCGTGGTCGACACCAAGAGGGCTCCCGCGGTTGCTCGAACTTTGGTACACATGAGCGCGACGATGATCGATGCGATGGACACGACGGCGAGTACTCGCAACGGCCTGCTTTTCTGCACAAAGAGAAAACAGATGAGGATCGGCAATACCAGCGACATCATCGCGGACGCCGCGTCGGGGCTTCCGAAGAACCCTACCGACCGGAAACCTTCCGGGCCGACATAGGTTTCGAGAACGCCGTGAATGGTATAGTTCCACCCGGTCACGAACTGTCCGATTATGTATACCGAATGAGCGACCGCTCCTACGATAAGCGCGGCCACGATGACCTTCACGTCCTCCTCGGTCCGTGTGTTGTTCACCAGATAGAAGTACAGGAGGAAGCCTTTGAACAACACCACGATCTCAAAAATGCTGTACTCCAATGCCTGAGACAACCAGAGGCTTGTGACAAGACAGAATGCAATCCAAGAAAGGAGCAGCCCTCCGACGGGGTTTCCCAACGTGAACCCCGATACGCGCTTGGCGGACAGGAGAAAGGCCCAATGGACATAGAGCAAGAGCACGATGACGTCGACGCTGTCTATCGCGATCCCGGACGCAAAGGGCTGTACTTCGGAGTCCACAAGGGGAATGTGTACAACGTGGTACCCGAATTGGAGCGGTATGCAGAACAGCGCGGCGAACACGAGAAATTGCCTGAGTTCCCTTGCAAACAGAGTGCAACCCAAGAAAAAGAATGCTCCCCCGATCACAAGCACCACCGGCCGGTATCCGATTGCGAATGCCCCCACATAGATGTAGGCTGCCACGAATACGAGGAATACGGCCATGAGAGCGGTCAACGGGCCTCTGTACAGTACTGAGGTATCTCTTATCATCCGTTTGCCTCCCGGTTAAAGCAACGACGCTCGGCGCACATACGTCGGCGAAAGCCGTCCGTCGATTGGGCCGTGGACATGTCCGCGTCGTATCGACGGCGTACACTATGCTATGCACGGCACATGTGATTTGTCAAAGACCCCGGTCCGAAAAAACGCTCACCGTGAAGCGCGGCGCATACGTTCCATGGCCACCGGTATGCCGTACGCGGCAAGTGCACAGAGTATCGGCATGATGGGGAGTCTGAACCGTGCGAAACCAATGCCCGTTGCCGCAGCGGTCAGAATGAAGTAGGCGCATACGACCACCATACATGCGATGCGTGCGTCCCGAAAGATTCCCCGATACACGACCGCAACTCCTGCGAAGAAATAGTACCCCAGAAGCAGCACGGCGCACGCCCCCTTGAGAGTCATGGACGCGATCGATCCCCAGGACGACGAAGGGTCGACCGCGAACAGCGTGATGTATCCGGAGGCCGCGGTATCGCGGATTGCCCACACCGCGGCCTCCAGAGCCAGCAGCACGTAAGTCCGCGGGTATTGCAGGATGGCGTTGATGCCTTCCCTCTTGCGCCATTGAGCGATTTCAGCTTGACTCCATTCACGTTGCTCGGGATGGAGCCCGAAGTACACGTCCGGATCGGTAAACCCCATGCGCTCCTGCACGGTGAGGAACGGTACTCCGGTCTCGTGGGCAAGGATCGCGGCCTGCGTCGAGAAGTGGAGATTATGGTCCGATATCGCGGAAAAGCCGAAATATCCCGTGTGAACGTAGTTGCGAACCTGCCACGGTACCACGAGTATCACGAATACGGCCAAGAAGGCGATGGGCTGCGCAAGGGACCGACGACTCAACCGTTTTCCGCGGGGATCGAAGAGAATCATCGCGCAGGCGATCGGGAACGGCAGGAACATGGCGATGGGCCTCACGTAGGCCGCGGCCGCGAGAAGACCGCCGGCGATCGCTGCGTCCCGCGTGCGTCCGGTAGTGAGGTTCCTTACCAGAAACAGCCCGCCTGCGGTCAGGAACGTGGTGAAAAACGTTTCCGTGAAAAGGAAACTTGCATAGGTTATTGCAAGGGGTTCCACCGCGTAGAGGGCCGCGGCCGTGACCGCAACGCGTGCGTCTTGCCACAGTACCATGCCGAGCTTGTACACCAGAAACACGGTGAACACGCCGGCCGTCACCTGAAGCAGGATCGTCACCAACTCAAGGTGCCCGAGGAGGATACCGGGCACGAGCAGCAAGGAGTACCCCGGAGTGCGCACGATTTCCGGGACGCCGTCCACTGCGTACGATCCGCCATTGAGGAGGCTCTTGGCCGGGAGCACGTACTCCATGGTGTCGGGGTTGTGGAAGACCGCGACGTCGCCGGCGATTCCGTAGGCGATCAGAGGTATCGCGGCCCTGATCGCGAACGCGGCCGCGAGGATCCAAACCAGGGTTCCCTTCTCATCCCGAGTCATCATACGATTCCAGCCATTTGTCTGAACTTTGATGCCGGCAAAGGCACAACAGGACGTGAAAGTCCTTGCCCGCCGGCAGGCCCTCCGGGGCTTCGCCTCGGAAATTGGGTATGCAGAGCGCACGATGCGCCATTATTGGGGGGGAGACTCTATCTCCCCCCCAAGCCCCCCCATACGTGGCCCGTAACGGCTCCACTCCATTCAAGAGACTTTCATGGAAAAATCCTCCTCCTTCTCGTTCCGAGGCTCTGCCTGGGAACTCCTATCCTTCCCGCGTCCCGCGGGATCTTGAGCCCGGAGCCCAAGTGGACTTTCATGGTCGCTTGTGATCCGCGAATCATGGGGATTCCCCTCTGTCCGACACGTTGCCGTTGCCTCTCTAATCGCGATCGTCACGAGCGACAATCTTGTACCACAGCCGTAGGAAGAGCGTCCGCACGTCATGGAACCGCCGCGGCACGTGGTAGATCAGATAGTGCACCGCCTCGCGCCACAACGGACCGGGGCCGATCGTCACGGAGTCGGTCTTCTCAAGGAGTACGGCTGCCTTCCTGGTTGCACGACGGCTCCGCAGGATGGGATCCGCGCACAGCCGACGGCCGTGGGGCAGACGGTCCGGGAACACGCAAATCCTTCTTGCCCGGCCCGACACGTCGGAGCACAACACTGTCGAGACTCCTTGAGCCTCGAGTCCATCCGCAATGTTCTCGGTACGACGAGAATGGTAGAGTACGGGAGCCCACCATGACCGGATGCGCTCGGGTACGGTCGAATCCGCTTGAGCCGACGGTTCGTTCCCGTCCCATCGGTACAGGATGGAAACGGGCTCGCCACAAGTATCTTCCGGCAGACTCACTTCAGACAACGGTATGGAGTCAAGATCCATCTCTTTGGTGAGTCGATGAATCAGTCGCTCGGTTGCGTCCATGCGACTCCCGGCGCCGTCCTTGAATGGGTGCATAAGAACCGAGAAGTGGCCGTGCCCTTCCTGCAAAGCGGTCCGCCGGGCGCCGCCGGCCATGGCTTGAATCTCGTACTGCTTCATACCGTATGTCTCGACGCTGATAGGGAGGAAGGCGATGTCTCCCGAGGGTGTACTCAGCGTGCGCGGACGACACGATGAAGCCATAGAGCGCGTTTTGTGAAACAGGTGTTTCCTGAACAACACAAAGTACGAAAGTCCTGAACTGCGTACTGCCTCGGGAGATACGGCATTCATACGGAAGATGAAATTTGCTCCCTTGATCGGTCCGAACGCGCTCAGCAAATCCACCTGCCCCCGGATCGACTGAATCTGCCGTTCCAATGAGAGGCCCTGCAGCCACTCATGTGTTGCCCCGTGTACACCGATTTCATGTCCGCCGTCAACGATGCGCTGCATAAGCCCCGGATAGATCTCGGCAATGAAGCCGGTCACAAAGAAGGTTGCCCGGATTCCTCTTGTTTCCAGGAGCGGGAGCAATCTCGGCATCGCGAAGCGCGCCCCTCCAAGTTGCTCCAGGTCGAAAATGAGCGAAAACGTTCCGTGTCCTCTTCTTCGGGTGGGAGACATCGGTTGCGGTTCCGGCAGGACGATCTCCCCGTGCCGGACGAGCAGGTCGGACAGACAGGCTCGTGTCTGTTCCTCTTGAAGGCTTGGGTCGATGGCGGACACCGAAGTGTACCCCGTGCGAATCGAGGAGAGAAGGGGCCCGATGGGCGGCTCACCGGGCATGTCGTCGTTCCGGGTGAAGACGATTGCGTGGGGGTTCCTCTCCAGAATCGTCCTCTTGAGCCCGGCGTCGGAGCCTATCCCGTCATAACGGGCTTCAAGGACATCCATGCCCGATGATTGAAAATCCGAGGGCTTCAGGCCGAATCGAGCCTGATCTTCGGGGTCCCACAGGAGGAGAACGCGCGTCCAGTCAATCGTGCTCATGGCGCAAGATCCGAATCACTTTCGTACCACCCTCTTCACGATCGCGGCGAAATCCTCTCCTACCCGGCGCCAGGAGAAGTTTTCTTCAGCCATGAGTCTCGCGCGGCGACCCATCTCCGCCAATTGGAGTCGAGGTAATCGCGCGGCCTGGTTCATCACCTGCGCCATCGCAACGGGATTGGGTTCGGAAATGAAACCGCAGTCGTATTTTCTGATGAAATCCACGGTTTCATCCACGTCGTTGACCATGATCGGACGTCCCAAAGCGGCATACTCCGCAAACTTCGTCGAAAACGCATGCCGAATGGCCGGATGATCCGGTCTTGGGATCACAAGTATGGATACGGAACCGAGCAATTCGATGAGCGTCTTGCGATCGGTTCTGTCGATCAATTCGACACGTGGACCGAATCTCTCGGCAAATTTGCTTTTCAGCACAGAGTCTTCTTTTCGAAAGCCGATGACGAGCACACGCGCGTCATGATTCTCCAGAAGTTCGAAGGCCTCTATGAGATTGTCGATGCCCTGCCAGGACTGAAATTCTCCCGCGTACCCGAATGTAAATTTCGGCCGCTCGGGAAAGGGCTGCATCGCAAAGAGGTCCAGGTCAACGCCCATGCGGAGAACGCTCATTCTTTCTTCGGGGAACCCCAGATCCGCAAATTCTTTCAGATGCGCGAACGACACGGTGATCAAGTGATCCGCGCTCCGCGCCGCCATCCAGGAAACGGCCCGGACCCTCAGCGCGGGACCGGCGTCGTTGCGTCCCGTACGGATCTGACGATCGAGCGCGGACTGCGCCAGAGGATCGCCGTGGATATCGTAAATAATCGGGACGTTCAGGAAGGGACGGGTGAAAAACAGCGCGTGAGCCGCCTCCTCGGCACCCGCGCAAATGAAATCGTAGTTTCTGAGTTTTCCGAGCTGGAGAAGCATACACAGGGAGCTTGTGGTGATCGTGGACAGGAGCAGGTGATCGGCCATGTACAGGTGATCGGTTTCAATGCCGTTGTCGGCAAGACATTCGGAGAGTTTCCTGATTCGGAAGGAATATGCCGAGTTGTCGGAAGCACTTTCCGCAGAGATCATCAGCCCCTTTATCGTCATGGTCGATTCATCTCCCTTGCATCGGCCGCAATCCCGACGGGGCTCACCGCGCGCTCGACGTCACTCGCAGCCTCCGTCGGTGCGACACGAAGAGTCCGGCTTTGCCTCGGGCCTTCCCTACCCGTCTGCGACCGTGCCGCCGAAGAACGACGGCACAAACCGCGGCCCCGGTCCCGTGAGCACATACTGCGGCAATCACGTCTCACATATGGCAAGTAACCGAATGATCCCCTGAAGTTTGTTCCTGTCTCTCATCCCAACATGCGTGATTTCAAATCCCGCGACGTACGCGCCGCCGGATTGTTCCCGCTTCCCCCAGCGGCATACCGCAGTGAAGCTGCAATCCGACACAACACCCTCAAAGTCGTCCGCTTCTATCCGAAAGCTCCTTGTCTCACCGACACTACATTCGATGCCGCGGAGCCTGCAGCCTTTTTCGGTGATATCGATCAACCGGCCGGAGACATTTTCGGCCTCCAGATCCGTCACACGGACGTCCGCGACAAGATGGCATCTTGAGACTTTCCTGGAATCCCCCTGTGAGGACCGGAACCCCTGGGGCGTCATGCGGCCTTGAAAATAGCGTTCGTCTACGGCCCTCGTTTCTTTAAGGCTCTGAAGGATCTCCTCGTAATCATGCGGATAAATGCCGTACTTCTCCATGATCGGAACATCTCCCAGTCCGGCACGCATATCCCTAATAATGTCGGCCAACCTGATTTTTTTCTTCAACGCATGGCCCTCCCTTCCCGGAACCGCCCGAACGGAGCTTGGGGCGATCCGGTGATTTGCCCGTGAGCTGTACCATTCATAACGTTATTGTAATCAATTCGATCAGCCGGTTCAGTTGATCTCTGGTATCCGCGGAAATGTTCGCAATTTGAAATCCGGCCAGCCTCTTTGCACCACTCCCTTCGTGTGAGACCCATCGACACCGAGCCTCGAGACTCAAAGGCTCAAAATCCTCAAGGCCGTCGGGTACGATCAGGAGCTTCATCACCTCCCCCTGAGAAGCCTTGAGCCCGCT
Source organism: Desulfomonilaceae bacterium (assembly GCA_031082285.1). Classification (GTDB taxonomy): domain Bacteria; phylum Desulfobacterota; class Desulfomonilia; order Desulfomonilales; family Desulfomonilaceae; genus JAVHLK01. The sequence continues at coordinate 37,621 of JAVHLK010000034.1, read as the reverse complement.
TACTTTCAGACCCTTCTCGGTCAAGTCGCGAATCCACCCGCTGTTGCCGACGTCATTCACATCCAGCACGGGCAGTTCGAAGATCACATAGTTCCGCTCCAACAAACGGCTTTCCACGACTTCGCAGGTGTCTTCATAATCGGCCGATCGCCCGCATATTTCTTCATAACTCAGGGCATTCGCCGCGATCAGTTTGCGGAAGGCACTCTGGAGCCCGCGAGAAGACAGCCCATATTTGCTCATGAGATCATATTCGGCAACACCTGTTCGGATATCGTGGACGATATCGCTGATCCTGATTCGTATCTTTTCCTTTTGCGGCATGTCACCATCCCCAACATTCACGGGATTCGATCGCGACGCGTCTCTTCAGTATGCAGTATGCTCACTATGCGCTTCACCTCTTGTACGATGCGCGTGTACCCGGGCATTCGCAAGGGCCGAACGCTCGCGACGACCGATCGTCCCCCCGTGCCATCCGGTGACAAGGCCTGCCGGGGGCTCGGATGATCCAGGCGATCGAAACACATGTCGACCAAGCCGGCATAAGGCCCCATCCCTAATTACCACATACTCGGGGCCGTTGGTATGGTGAGGGCATGATGCGCCATGGATTTCCTCTCGTTGCCCGCGCGGCCGGACGCTGTGGCATTGTTTTTTCGGCGCGCGTGCGTGATCTCAGGTTCCTGAGATCATTCTTTTATCATATAGACATGTTAGAATCTTTTAGCAAAAACTCGGTTATTATCCTTACTCAAGTAGTTATGACAATTGACATCGCTGGCTCAGCATGGTATAAACAACCAGAATCATTTTAATCTTGAATGCTTGACAGTTTCATGTGATCAGGAGGTCGATAATGATCCATAAGATCCTGTTTTCCATACTCCTTATCGTCTCTGTTATCGCCGGGGTGTGCGTCACGGACGCGCCGGCTTTCCCGTACGGCCCGCCCACCCCATGTTTCGGCCCGATTGCCCCCCACCCCACGCCTCGCATCGCGCCGATCGTCCGCGACCATTGCCCTTCGGCTCTCTTTCCTCCTGCGCCCCCGCTTGTGGATCCCATCGTGGCATGCCCTGTGCCGGCTTTCTGTCCGCCCATGATGCCTGTTCCCTCAAAGGTTCGTCCCGGCGCTTACGCGGCACCCATGGCACCGACTCACATGAGACCGATGGAGGCGGCCGTGTATCGGCCAATGCAGTAACGCGTTCCTGGGCGCGTTCAGCTCCGGCGGATTTTCTCGTGGTCTCCGGCACCGCTGCGCACCGCCCTCCTGTCAGACAGGTCCCCCGGCCAGGGCATCCCGGATGCGGTTCACCGTCTTCCGTGCGACGTCCCGGCCCAGCTCGCGGATAGTTGGGGTGGACTTCTTGTAGCTCCCTTCCGCTAACTTGCCCAGTTCCTCCCGCACCTTTTCCGAATTCCGTCCCACCAATTCCGAGGTGCCCTCCTCGAGATAGATAGGTCGCTCGGTGTTCTCTCTGCATATAAGACAAGGCACGTCGAAGAAACTCGCTTCCGACTGAACCGATCCCGAGTCCGAGAAGATCAGCCTGGATCCTTGGAGGAGCGACAGGAAATCCACGTAGGGCTGCGGCGAAACCAACCGACACGTTCCATTGGCGAGGATCTTGTCCATGAGGCCCCATTCGTTCATCCTTGCTTGTGTTCTGGGATGAACGGGAAAGAGAACGGGTTTGGGCAGGAGCGAGAGAATGTCGATGGTCTCGGTCAGCGCTTGGGGTGTGTCCACGTTCGAGGGCCGGTGTATGGTGACCAGGGAGTACGAGCCTTTTGAGAGCCCGAAGGATTCCCATTTCTCCAGGGACTCAATGGCAGGCAGGAAGGTCCGTAGGGTTTCGAGCATGATGTCTCCCACGAGGTGGACTCGGTCCGGAGCAATACCTTCATTCCTCAGGTTGGTCACCCCCGCGGGTTCCGACACGAACAGCAGATTTGACAGACAGTCGGTCAATCGTCGGTTCAGTTCTTCGGGCATGGTTTCGTCAAAAGACCTCAGACCGGCCTCTACGTGAGCCACGGGTATGAGCAATTTCCTGGCGACCAGCGCCGCGGCTATGGTGGAATTCACGTCCCCCACGACGACCACCATGTCCGGTTGGATATCCACACAGACTTTCTCGAATTCGATCATGATCTTCCCGGTCATTTCACCATGGCGTCCGGACCCGACCCCCAGGTGGTAGTTCGGGTCGGGCAGGCCCAATTGCTCGAAGAACACGGCGCTCATTTCCGGGTTGTAGTGCTGGCCGGTGTGAACGATGAGATGACGGATTTCCGGAAAGCGGGAGAACTCCCGATCCAACGGAGCGACCTTCATGAAGTTGGGTCGTGCTCCCACCACACTGACGACAGTACTTGCCATTACGACTTTCCTCCCCGATATAAACCGCGCACCATGTTATGATTCTTGGTTCCGAAGTGAACCTGCCGCTGCGCGGCCAAGAAAGGCTTCTATTTCATCAACGATGCGGACTGCCGCCCGGCCGTCGCCGAAAGGGCTCTCGTCCACCTGCATGGATGCATAATGGTCCGGATCGTCAAGCAGTTTTGCGGCCTCTTTGAAGATCTTCCCGCGGTCGGTTCCCACGAGGACGGCCGCCCCCGCCTCAACCGCTTCCGGTCTCTCGGTCACGTTTCTTGCCACGAGCACGGGCTTTCGGAGCGAAGGAGCTTCCTCCTGGATACCGCCGGAATCCGTGATGATGAAGTACGCGTCGCGCATCAAGGCAACGAATCCGAAATAGTCCGGAGGCGCAATGATTCTGATTCGGTCTCGATTTCGCAGGATCTCCTCCACTTGTCTGCGCACGTGGGGATTCGGATGGAGAGAATACACCACGGTCACGTCCGGGAAACGGTCCGTGAGATCCACCAACGAACGCGACAGGTCGGCTAGGCCGCCGTCAAAATTCTCTCGCCGATGGCCCGTGACCAGGATCATTCTCCCTTGGGGAAGACCGTGTGCGGCCGGCTCGTTGCATGCCGCGGGGGTTTCCTCGAGTCTTCGAAGAGTACCGAACAACGCATCAATAACGGTATTTCCGGTGACTCGAATGGACGATTCATCAATGCGTTCGCGACGGAGATTCTCCGCGGCCCGATCGGTGGGACAGAAATTGAGATCGGCCATGTGGGATATGAATGTCCTGTTGACCTCTTCGGGAAACGGTTGAAATCTGTCGTATGAGCGAAGTCCCGCCTCGACGTGGGCGATCGGGATCTTGAGATGGAACGCGGCGAGGGCCGCCGCGAATGCCGAGGTGGTGTCCCCTTGGACGATCAGTAGGTGCGGTTGTTCTCTGAGAAGAATGTCGGTCATTCCTTGCAGCACTCGTGCCGCCACATAGGAGAGGGTCTGGTTCTCCTTAAGAATGTTCAGATCATAGTCGGGGCGTATGTCAAAGAACCGGAGAAACGGATCCAGGATGTCCCGGTGCTGCCCGGTTACGCAGCAGAGCACCCGGATTCCGTCCGCACGGGCTCGAAGCTCCCCATAGACCGGAGCCAACTTGATGGTTTCGGGCCTGGTTCCGAATGCAAGCAGTACCTTCGGCATATAGTCCCTCTCGCAGATCTTCTCATGGTTGGTGAACGCGGCGTAGTATACCAGTGTTCTTCAGAACGACAAACTTCACACGAGAAAACCGTCGCGGTATCGGATCTCGCGGGCAAGACAGTCTCCGCACGGGCGTCATTGCGAGGGCGCAACCCACCCACGGCAATCTCAGCGCGAGAATTGCGTAAGCGAACTCAGGAAAGACAGCACTAAGCCGCTCTGGAACCGTCGATATCTGTTTGACATCGGTGAAGATTACGCGTACACTTAGATTTTCGTCGATGAAGGGGGATAGAATAGTGAAAAAGCTGACTATCTTCTGGTTGCCCGCACTCATAGTGGTTGCCGGATTCTGGGCCACGGCACTTGCCCAGGACCCGTTGCAGGAGCTGGACGTACTCCAGGACTACGGCCCGGACCAGGTTCTTCAGGACGCCAATTTTTACATAGAGGGGCGTCCGAACTATGACGGCGCTCAATGGATATTCGATCAACACACCAACAACCTTATCGGGTATGCGCCCTGGGATCCGGTAAATCGGCGATGGACCCTGTTCAATTTGCAAGGTGAATACTTTGGATTTATTCAGGCCATTGTCGGCCAATTTCACCATCCGCCTCACTACATCCAGTATCTCTGGTATGATAAGGAAGACAGGTACAAGGGGTTCTTCGTGAGGGGACTGGGCGGCAGACCCGTTACCCGGGATCTCCCGTTCGGCGAATTGGGGGGGAGAATGCACGTCTATCTGTTCGGAAACATCCCGCTGGATTATCCCGAATATGAGATACAGACGGACCCCTTGAAGCAGTTTCCGCTCGGTGTGGACGTTTCACCCGTCCAGATTGATGATTCAGAGGATTAGTGCCGAGTGCCGGGCCTACCGACGCATGGGGGATGCCCGAATGAGGCCGGCCGCACACGAATCGAAGAATATCGGGAGACGATTATTTGAACGGCCTAGGCATGTCGACGGCGTCGAGAAAGCGAATCTTCAAGAACACGTTGGCTCTGTCGATTCCAAGCATGCTGAACCCGGTGATTTCGTTTGTTCTGGTACTGATCATTTCTCGGTATCTTGGCGTACAAGGGCTGGGGCAGTACTCGCTTGTCCTGGCCTACCTGGGGATATTCGCGACTCTCGCGGTGCTGGGCCTGGATCACCTGGTGGTCAGGGAAGCGGCCAAACGCCCTGAAGACATTCACCTGCTCTTCTTCAATGCAGGGCTCTTCGGAACCGTGTCGTCCCTTGTGTCCCTCCTCGCCATGAATCTCCTCATTGCAGTGATGGGCTACGAAAAAGTGGTGGTACAGGCCGGGTTCATCTGTTCCCTTTCACTCGTGGCGTCGACGGCGATCGGATACATGGAGGCGATCTTCAGGTCGGTGGAGAAGGCCGAATACGTGACCTTCACCTACTTACCGGAGAATGTGGTGAGAGTGGCCGTATGCGCGGTATTGATTCTTTCGGGATACGGCATCACGGCTCTGTTCACGGCAATACTGGGTACCCGTATTCTCGCCGCGGTGATGATGTTCATCTTCTACGTGAAAGTCCTTGGGATGCCCGGTGCGCGCTTGGACGGCCGCGTCTGGCGTCTGCTGGCCGCGGAAGCCCCCACCTTCGCCAGTATCGCCGTTTTCTCCACGATCCATTTGAGCCTCGATCAGATCATGCTGTCAAAGCTCAAGAGCGTTGATGCGGTGGGAATCTATTCCGCCGCGGACAGGCTGTTGGACATCTGCAGGACCACACCCACGGCATTTGCCGCGGCCCTGTTGCCGGTGCTCACACGCGAATTCCTTGAAGGGGTCGACCGACTGCACAAGTTGACCGTCGATTCTCTGAGGTACCTTTTCATCGGCACCATACCCGTGGTTGTGGGGACGGCCTTGCTCTCGGACCAAATCATCACCTTGATCTACGGAGTGAAGTTCGAGGCTTCCATTCCGGTGTTGACGCTGCACATCGTTTCACTGGTTCCTTTCAGTATGGCGTTTGTTCTGGCCCAGGTCCTCATAGCCACGAACAACCAGCGAGTGGATCTGGCCGTCAACATTGCCGCGGCGATCATCAATTTCGTCCTGAACCTGATGCTCATTCCCATGTGGGGCGCCTGGGGTGCCGCATTGGCAACGCTGATCACCATTGTAATCTTCAACCAGCTCCAATACCTGTTCATTCGACAAAGGCTTTTCCGCATTGCTTTTGCCGGGTTGGTTCCCAAACCGCTTGTCGCGGCAGGAGTCATGGCATGTGCGACATATGTGCTCAGGGACCTGAATGTCTTTCTCAACATCGGTCTGTCGGCTGCGGTCTATTTCGCCGTGTTGCTCGCCGTGCGAGGCTTCTCAGCGGAAGATACCGATTTTCTGAGGCGTCTGATCAGGGACCGTTTCCCGCGGAGTTGACATGAGAGCGTTTCTCAAGAAGATGGTAGGCAAGGCCCCCGAGTCGGTTGTTGAACTTGCCAAGGTGGTCTATGACCTGACTCCCCCCCGGATGAGGTACGGCAAACCTTACGTCGATGCGGTGAATCTTCTGGCCGCCGGTGAACGTTGGAGCGTGGAGGAACTGGCCTCATACCGGGATACACGCCTGGTGAAGCTGATCGAGCATTGTTACGATCATGTTCCGTACTATCGAGACGCCTTCGACGCGTCGGGCATCGTTCCTTCGGACATCAAAGGCATGGCCGATATCGCGAACCTTCCGTTTCTCACGAAACGGATCGTCAGGGAACGGAAGCAGGATCTTGTTGCGGACAATTTCCCGTACCTTCAACAGGATCGGGAGCACACGAGCGGCAGCACGGGGGCTCCGCTCGATTTTCTCCTCGACAGGGAGACCAGAGCCATGGAAATGGCGTTGGCTCTTCGGGTTCTCTTGTGGCTCGGATACACACAGGGAGACCGCGTAGCCGAGTTCAAAGAAGACCGCTTCGCCGATCCTCGGAGGATCTCCCGCTATTTTCCGGGTTCTCGTCATCTGAAATTCTCCTTTTTCACCGTGGACGACGACAAATTGGATCGGATGGTCGGAGAATTGGAACGGTTCCGACCGGTCTTCATCAAGGCCTTTCCTTCATCGATTCTTGTCCTGGCCCGCTGGATGGAGAGAAACGGTCGAGCTATCCCTCCGCCAAAGTATATTGTGACCTCGTCGGAGAATTTGTACCCCTCCATACGGGAGCACGCGGAACGAGTCTTTCAGGCCCCCGTCATCGACTACTATGGACAAAACGAGCGGGTGGCCACCGCGTTTCAGTGCCAATTGGCCGGGGGGTATCACGTTCAGATGGAGGAAGCAGCGGTGGAACTGATTCCTTCAAGGGGGGACCAATGTGAAATCGTGGGGACCTCTCTGACCGCGTTTGGTATGCCGTTCATCCGTTATCGTACCGGCGACCTCGCCATACCGGCTTCGGAACCGTGTCCCTGTGGGAGAAGTCATCCCTTGATATCCCGCATCGTGGGACGAGGATGCGACGTCATCGTGACGCCGGAAAGGAACATTGTGGCTCCCGTGGCCATGGACTATGCCTTCTACCACCTCGAAGAAATACGCGAAGCCCAAATAGTCCAAGAGAGCATCGACACCTTGCGAGTCAAGATCGTCCCCTGGGAATCCTTGTCCGACATGACCCGCGGCACGCTCCTCAGGGAAATTGACTCGTATCTTCAATCTCCGACCATGAAGGTGATTTGGGACGAGGTGGGTGAGATTCCCAGGACCGCCGGAGGCAAGAGACCATTCGTGGTCTCCAGAATCAACGTGGACGAGTATATCTGAGGTCGCGAATGATGCGAAGGATTCTGGTGGTTGGACCCGTTCCTCCTCCCTTCGGAGGAATCGCGTCCCTCATGGATGATATCATCAAGTCGGATCTTGCGAACGAGTACGTTTTTGATATATTTCCAAGGTCGGCCGGCTTCCCTTCAGAGGCTCATGGGGCCATCGGGAGGAATCTCTATAGAATCAGGAGATTCCTGACGTTCTTCAGACAGGTGCGGACCAAGGCGTACGACCTGGTCCACCTGCATTCCGCGGATCCGGTCTTCCTCGGTACTGCGTTATTCATGGCCTTGGCACGACTGGCGGGCGTAAGAGTCCTCCTTCACATGCACGGCACCGACTGGGGAGGGTTCTACGCAGAGGCGTCGGCCTTCAGGAAGCTCTACACACGACTCGGTTTGATGTTGCCCGCACATATCGTGGTGCTTTATGGGCTCTGGGAGCAGAAGATCAGGGAACTTCTTCCTCGTACGGACGTCAGAATAGTAAGCAATTTCATACGTGGGAGTAGCCCGCCGAATCGGGCCGAAGTTCAGAAAACGAGAAGGGACCTTGGCCTCGAAGATGATGATTTTCTCGTATTGACCACGGGAGCCGTTGGATGGAGAAAGGGCAGTTTCGAGATTGTTCGCGCTGCTTCGCGTGTGGCGGCTGAGGATGATACGATCAGGTTTGTGTTGGTCGGCGGTGAGGAAGAGGACGGTGAAATGGGTATGGTCCTCGATCGGATCGAAAAAGAGCACGTGCGTGGCCGGGTTACTCTGACGGGGGAAGTGGAAAGGGACAGGATACCTTGTTTCCTCGCCGCTGCCGACGTGTTTCTGCTCCCTTCCTTCATAGAAGGTATGCCGATCTCGATTCTTGAAGCAATGGAGGCGGGTCTGCCCGTAATATCAACCAAGGTGAACGCGATCCCTTATATGATCGAAGACGGCGTGTCGGGCCTGCTCATCGACCCCGGATCGCCGGACCAGATCGCGCGGGCGGTGCTTCGCCTGAAACAAGATGCCGGTCTCTATGAGAAACTGGCAAACGGATCACGGCAAGCGTTCAATGAGAAATTCGAGTACTCGATCGGAATTGGGCACATGCGGACCTTGTTTGAGAATATTCTCGGAAAAGATGACCAATGATTCTTTTAGTCCGAGGGTTCCGGGGGGTGTCGCACTTTCAATGTGGGGGATGGGAATCATCCTGATCGGGGCACACCACTGCACATGACTTCGAAGGCGGGAGACGACGGACTTCGTCTGCCGCACGCAAGAGAGGAGCGGCGAATACCGTCTTGTTCAGTCAGTACCGTGGATACAAAGCATTCCTGATGTTGATGGACGCCCTCTTGCCGGTCGTCGTACTCGCGCTCATGGTGAAATTGAGGCCGTATCTTCCGGGAAAATTCCTTGACGTGGGGTATGTGCTGCCCAGTCCCGCGGTATACCTCGTGGTCGCGTTGATCTGGCACGTGACATTCGCCATCACGGGTGTGTACAGTGCCCATAAGATCCCGAGTTTCTCCAATCAGATAGGTTCGGTCACCCTGGCTCAGGGTCTGGCGTTTCTCACCCTGGCCGGCGTGCTCTATTTCTCCTTCAGAGAAACATCACGAATGCTCGTCATCTACCACTCCGCGGCGACCTACGCGGCTCTCTTGCTCGTTCGATACGGGCTCACGATGTATCTCTCGCACATGGTGAACGGAAACAGGCGAAACCGCGTCCTCATCGTCGGAGTGTCGCGCGTGGCCTTGAGTATTGCGGAGACCATCAACGACAACCACGGGCGGTTCATGGAAGTCATTGGATTCGTAGACGGCCGACCCTCCGACGCAGCTCTTCCCGCCCCCTTCCTGGGGGGCACTGATGAGATGGCCCGAACCGTCAGAGAGAACCGAGTCGAAACGGTGGTGGTGGCGCTCAGCCGAGATCAGGCTCATGAACTCGAGTCAATCATCTATCAGCTGGACAGTCTGCCGGTCAGGGTATACCTGGTGCCGGACTTCCTCCAAATGAGCTTTGTGAACGCGTCCGCGGAGCGATTCGGCGACCTGATCGTTATCGGCATCCGCGAACCCATGATTCAGGGCCACAGGCGGGTTACGAAACGCGTCATGGACATCGTTCTGTCGAGCATCGGTATCGTCCTCCTTTCCCCGCTCATGGTTCTCATCTGGATAGCCGTGCGGCTTGACTCCCGGGGCCCCGGCATATTCGTCACGGAAAGGATAGGAGAAAACGGCACCATCTTCCGCATGTACAAGTTCCGCACGATGGTTCAGGATGCGCAAGACCTCCTCGGTGCGGCGTTGGAACAAGAAGTGGACGGCGGCACGGTATACAAGGTCAAGGACGATCCAAGGGTCACCCGTTTGGGCAAATGGCTTCGACGAACCTCCCTGGATGAATTGCCCCAGCTGGTCAACATCCTGAAGGGCGAGATGTCGTTGGTAGGACCGCGACCGGAACAACCTTTTATCACCAAGACGTACGATCACTGGCAATGGGAGCGGCTCTCGGTACCGCCCGGCCTCACGGGCTGGTGGCAGGTCTCGGGACGAAGCGACGCGCCCATGAATCTGAATACTCACTTTGATATCTATTACGTAAGAAATTATTCGTTGATACTGGATCTGAAGATTCTGCTGAAGACCTTGGGAACGGTCATATCGGGAAAGGGAGCATATTGAAGTACCGTATGTCTCATGGATTGAACCTCCGTCTTGTGCATCCCGCGGATTCGCTATGTGCCGTGAGAACGACCGTGTTCTGAAAAGCGGACCGATGAGAACCCTTCCCATCACGATCATGGAGATACCGAGGATACCTTCGGCTTTGCCGGCATGAGGAAGGGCGTCATGCAGTCAAGAGAACAGGATAAGCTGCAGGAAATCCGCCGCCGTGCGGTCGCGGCCATTGCGTTGGTCCTGCTGGTCTCGGGCCCGCTCCCCGCGAAGACGTATCACGTCGATGCGGTGAAGGGAGCGGACGCGGGACGTGGAACTCGTGAACGGCCGTTCAAGACAATTGCCGAGGCATCGGAGGTTCTCGAACCGGGTGACAAAGTGGCGATCCATCCGGGCATTTATCACGAACAGATCATGCGCGGCAGATCCGGCAGAGAGGGTTCTCCCGTTGTCTACGAAGGCATCGACCGTGACACGGTGATCCTCCGTGGAAGCGTCAAGGTCAAGGACTGGGAAAAGGAGGGCCCTTGTTGGGTCAAGCGAGGGTTGACACCCTATACGCACGAGAATTCATTCGTGATGGTGGACGAGAGCCGCCTTCTCACACGGGCCGCCTCACCCGCCGACCTTGAGGAGAATCACTTCCATCTTGACCCTGAGGGCGTCTACAGAATCAGGCTCGCATATGACGCCGACCCCAATCGGGATCACGAGGTGGAAGTGTATGAACTGGATTTTGCATTCAACGCTGGAGACGAATGGGGCGGTACGGCAAAGAAATGGATCGTCATTCGAAACATGACGATTGAGAAGTATGGAGCCAACGCCATATCGACCGATGCGCGTAATCCCACGGATAATTCTCACTGGGAGTTGGACCGGCTGACGGTAAGATATAACGCGGCCGAAGGAGTCTTTCACTGCCTGGACGACTGGTATGTGCATGACTGTTTGTTCACGAGAAACGGTTGTCATGGGTGTCAACTGAATGGAGCACGGATTCGTTTCGTCAGGAATACCTGCTCGGACAACGAGTGGTTCGGCGTAAATCATGACGGAGGGTGTGGACTACTCATCGGACCGGACGAAACCGCGCACTCGTGCGTGGTCAAAGATAACCTGTTCAAGGACAATGGGGCCCCCAACGGCTACGGATGCGGCATATACCTTGAGGGAAGGTCGCACGGCAACCTGATCGAGGGCAACGTCATCGTGGGGGGCACCGCGTCGGGAATCGCGTTCTACGGTTCCTCTCACAACAGGGTCTTCAACAACGTGTTGAAGGATATCGCACTGGGCCGCGACTGGATATGGGCCGCCGCCTTTGTGGTCGATCACAGTCTGGAAGGTTTGCCTACGCAATCCGTGGCCAATGTCGTGGCCCACAATACGGTAAGCGGATGTCGATCGCCGGTGGCCGCGGCCGCTCCAAAGAGGGCGATCGGCAGCGGAGAACGAAACAGGTTCATCAACAATGTGTTCAGCGGGTGCCTGACGCTTGGTCCGATTCCCCTTGAGCCGGTCGTCTCCATGGAAGGAAACGTCCTTCATTCCTGTCCGAGCCGGGAGATGACCGCCGTGGAATGGCTTCGGAGCCGGCTGGGCCGGTCCGAGGGAGATTTTCCCTCTTCTCGCCAATCGGCATCGGAAACGGCCCTGAAGACCGTGACCGATCCCGGCTTTGTCGCAAGGGACAAGGGTGACTTCAGACTTCGAAGCGATTCACCTTTGATCGACACGGGAATTCACTTTCCCGAAGTGAAGAGGGACGCGGCCGGCCGGCCCAGACCCGCCGGTAAAGCTCCCGATGTGGGCGCATATGAGTATTACCACGATTAGAGGAAAGGTTTCATGGATCGGTGGTGCATTACGGAGCGTTCGAATGCTTCCTCCTGAGTTCGGTGGTGAGCTTGCCGTGAAGAGATCTCTGTCGTCTCGCCGAGGACTCCTCCCACGGCAATCTCGAACGGTTAAGGAGAATCGCGACCACATCGAGAACGACGAGTACTCGGGAAAAGCCGAGTTCGTACGGTTGCGGAACGGGCCGGCACAACCCGGGTAGGATCGAACCACTCGATCAATGAGCTTTCCAATGGTCGACACGACGGAAAACAGGTACTACTATGAATGTAAAACGTGGTAGTAATATTCCCATCACTGCCGTACCCGCAAAGAAAGCGCAGGTGAACCATGAAAGATGATCGGAAAATGTCTCTCAGAGACACGCTTAACATCATCTATCGCCGGATCTTTGTGCTGAAGTTCGTCTTGGTGGCATTGCCGCTGTTCACCCTTCTCATCTGCTACCTGGTAACCCCTCTGTACGAGTCCACGGCAAAGGTGATCGTCACGGCGAAGAAAGAGACGGCCATGCTGCTCCAAGGCCCGATGGAGACCGGCTCATCGGCCTATCTCAATCTCAACGTGGACGAAACCGACCTCAACAGCGAGAGCGAGCTCCTTCGGAGCCTCGAACTCTGGACCAGGACGGTAAAGAAGTTGGGGCTGAACTACTTCGATAAGCCTACCAGAGGCGCCCTCTCCGTATGGATGGAGGACCTCTCGAAAACCGTTCAATCGTGGGTCGGCGGGTCAACGGCTGCGGCAAGTGAGAAGGATTCTGAGGTCGTCAAAGAGAGATCAATAGCCAAAGCCCTCTTGGAAGACTTCAAGGTGACGCCTGCACCCAAGTCTAAGATCCTCGATATTTCATTCCGGTATTCCGATCCGGTAATGACCAGCGAGATTCTCAGAACCCTTCTCGATCTCTACATACCGTATCACCTCGAGGTTTACGCGCTTCCTGACGCGCAAGGTTTTTTTTCCGGTCAAGGCGATATCTACAAGAAAAAGCTCGACGAAGCGGAAGAGAAGCTTACGGAATTCAAGAGAAAATGGGGGATCTCCTTTGCCGAGCGTCAAAAGAGTGAGTTGATCGCGCTGATCAAGCAGATTCAGGATTCGCTCGTGGAATTACAGTCGAACTTGAGACAGTACAGCGAAATGCTGGCCGCATTCAAAGAAGGTACGCTGCCGACCGGTCAACTTTCTCCCTCCATGCAGCGGGGCACGGAGAACACGGTGATCAATGTGATTGTGACTCAATTGCTGAGAGCCAAACAACGTTCGATGAAGGTAGCCGAGGCATACTCCGCGGACAGCCGAGAGGCCCGTGCAGCACTGGAGATGGAAGAAGCGTTGCGCAGACAGCTCCAGGACGCGGTAGAAAACGAGATTGCCATCCTCAAGGTCAAGCAGGTAAGTCTTGAGGAGAGCCTCAAGCAGCAACAGGCACTGCTGCAGGACCTTGAGGGGAAGAGCGAGGAGGTGCGGTCGCTCAATCTTGCCGTAGCCATTGCAAAAGAGCGGTACCTCCAGTACGTGTCAAAAGAGGAGGAAGCCCGACTCGAGAACCTCAAAGGGGGCAACAAGCTGGTTTCGGTACGAGTGGTGAGCAAACCCTTTACGCCGACGGCTCCGGTTTTTCCGAAGAAACTCTTGCTTGTGTTCGGCGCATTTGTTGTGGCTTTTCCCTTTGGGCTGGGGTTGATTCTTCTCGCCAACTTCTTTGACCACACGTTCTATGAGCCGCAGGAAGTGGAAGCTGAGACGGGGTACAAAGTGCTGTCAACCGTGGGGCGGATAGGTAAAGATGTTCCGAACAAATGAGTTACGCCGGGCGAGTCCTCTGAAGTGTCTCGTGACGGCTCTGCTGACGTGTGTCATGGTGGGGCTTGTCACCGATTCGCATGCTCAGAGGGCGAAGGTGGAAGATGCACGCATCACGGGAATGGGCGAAGACTACATTCACGTCTCTGCCTTGAGCGGCGACTTCGTCCTGGAACCCATGGCACCGTGCAATTGGTGTACGGTAGGCATGGAGGTTCACCTCACACTCAGGGGGTACACCACGGCAAAGCTTAAACCGAAGCCGCGAACGATTCGTGCCAGGCCCGTGCGTGCCTTTATCGTGAAGGATGGGAGGTTCGCCTACTGAGGACCGTGCCAACGCCCCCTCGAAGAAACGACGCGTTGACGTGTGGGTTTGTCGATCAAGTGAGGAGCCCGGCCGAGTGCGGAATAGGTGAATGAGGAGGTGTGCCGAGGCACGGCGGACCCGAGGTCTTCTTGCTGAAGTCAGAAGTTGTCGAGTGCGAACGAAATCCGGTCGGACAAACTCTTGAGAGAGTCCCGGTGTTTCTCCACGGCATCAAGCCGTTTCAATAGCCCGGCTTTGTTGGCGATTTGGATATTCAACCCCGGTCGAGCATTCAATTCGAGAACGAGCGGGCCCATGTCCCTGTCCAAGACAATATCAACACCCTGGTACCCAAGCCCGGTCATATCATGGCATTTGGCCGCCATTTCGAGCAGATCCTTCCAGTTGGGTATGGTCACCCCAACGACGGGATACCCCGTGTCGGGATGCTCCTCGACAATATCGTTTTCCCAAACCGCGGAAATGGTCGTACCGGTGGGAATGTTGATTCCCGCTCCTACGGCTCCTTGATGAAGATTGGCCTTCCCATCGGACATGCGCGTTGGGAGGCGAACCATCGACATCACCGGAACTCCGAGAAATACGATAATGCGAATATCGGGAACCCCGAGGTAGCTGATGTGTTCAAAGGTGGGATCGAACTGTACGCGATACTCGATGATTGCCTTGTCCGGTTGGCCTCCCAGGCTGTAAAGACCGCTGAGGGTATTGTAAACGTGGTGCCGGATCTCCTCGCTGGTGATAATGGTTCCTGAAGCCTTGCGAAACTTGCCGTTTGTTCGTCCGCCGATCACGAGAATCCCCTCGCCGCCCGATCCGTGGGCCGGCTTGATCACGAAATCGGTCTTGTCTCGTACGTTCTCAAGGACACGTCGGACCTGCCCCTCAACTTCGACGACTCCATACAGGGGCGGGACTCCGATGCCGTTATCCAGTGCAAGCTGTTTGGTCCGCAACTTGTCATCCACGAGAGGATAGAGGCGGCGAGGATTGTACTTCAGAGTGTAATCCGCGTTCCGCTTATTGATGGCAAGTATCCCTTTTCTCTTGAGATCACTTACTATCCAAGACATCGATCTAGCTCCCGGCCAACGCTTTGAACCGGTAAAGGTCCATGAGGCGGTACCCTGTGTAGCGGCCAACCATGAGAGTAGCGGCCAGCAAGACAAGCAACAATTCGGGAAAGACGAACACGAGGTGTTCCACCTCCTTGATGTTCATGACCATATAGGCCAGCGACGCACATATGATGCTTCCCATTCCCGACGTGAGTGCTTCCCAAAGGCCTCGCTCTTCCACTACTATGGACATCCTCTCAATGGTCATGGTCAGGATCACCATGGGGAAAAGAGCCACCGACAGACCGGTATGCCCCCCCAGTGCCTTCGTCATCACGCTGAGCATTGTCATGAGCCCCACCACGACAATCAGTACCGCTGCCAGGCGGGGAACCACGAGCAACTTCAGTTGTTCCAGCCAAAACCTGACGCCGAGACCCAGAGCGACCAGGACGACGAAAATCACGATGCCTCTAATCAGACCGGTCTCTCGAAACGACAGAGCGATGAGCACGGGCATGAAAGTCCCGAAGGTCTTGATGCCCACAACGTTCCGAAGCAAGACCAACAGAAAGGCCCCCACGGGTACCAGAAGCAGTACCCGGTATACGGCTTGGGTACTCACGGGAAGACTGAACAGCGAAAACTTGAGGAGCGAGGGATGCGACACCTCTGCCCGGTTCACCGCGGAACTCAATGCCTTTTCCACCAGTGGACGTGCCGAGAATGTCACCCGTAAGTTGTCCCCTCCTTCAATGTTTGCCGGATGACCTGCCCCCACGCACCAACGAAACCAGTGCTCCGGCACCGGAGATTTCCCGGTGGCGGGGGAAAAAGAGGCCCAAGCCTTCCCGTCGTACACCTCCAACCAATGAATAAGATCGATATTCTTGTAAAAATCCGGCGTCGTTCCGCGCAATCGAATTCCGCTGACGACTCTGGCCGGAACGCCCGAAAACCTGAGGACTCGGGATGCCGCGATCATTCGCTTCTTCCGGTTGGGTTTCGGACCGATGAGCAATTTGACGTTGTCGTCCGGGTCATCGCGATTCAGTTGCGTGATGAGTTCGGCGACCATGCTGGGGATATCTGCGGATCGTTTCTTCACTTCCTTCATGAGGGACTTGGCAGCCTGAAGAGAGGTGCCTTCCAGTGTAGTGTCCTTTGGTTTCGGAGGGGTGGAATCGCCCGTCGTGACCGAACGTGCCGCCAATTCGATTGTGGACTGATAATACAGCGTCTGCTTTCCCGCTGCCCGCCGAATGGACCAGGTGGCTTGCCGATTGTCCTTTTCCATCGTGGTCACGATTCCGAACCCGCTTGAGATAAAGGTTTCATTAAGAATCGCAAAACCCTTGACCTGGTGGTCCGGGATCAGCAGAGATACCTTGACCGGTTTGCCGGCTGCGGTAAACGTCACACGAGCTTCGACCTTCCATGCCGTCGTCTCGGTCTTGTAACTGAGGGGAAATCCGACAATGTAAGCCTTGTAAAGAAAGAAGCCGCCACCCGCAATGGTCAGGACCGCAGCCATGACGTACAAATGCACTCTATTCAACGTACACCCGCCTCTCCTGCCGAAAGGCTCGGTAACACATCACAATCGTACCTCCAAACAACGCGTCAACGGGAGGAACCGATCTTCCACTCATCTTCGCCGGGGAAACAGGATTGCGCACGCCATATTCCTCGATCGGTTCGCGTCCCATTTGTGCTGTTGACAACCGCTTCAACCGGAAAGATCCATAATTGTTCCATTTTCCCCGTCAACGGGCTCCCGCGCCTCATCTCACCGCCTCGTCGGCGGACTTCCCCGTATCTGACTGCACACATCCCGTTACACCAATGAGGCATTCCTTACGCTGCAGAGACCGGAAAGTCAAGCGGGGCCGTCGGCGAAAACGGCTCGACTCAGGTCCGGCGGAGCCTGCCGGCGGCGCAGGGAGAGACCTCGTGGCACGGGCGTCCCTGACCGTCATCCCGCGCACCGTCCTCCCGAATATGAATGAATACGGCCGAGGCGCGCGGTTCTCGCCGACCCACGGCAACCTCACTTCAGATGCGTAGCGGCGACTTGACAATGGAATGCCGAGAGAACTATTAATAGTACGGCCCGGGGTGACACATCCGGCCCGAGGAGGAGATTTGAAAAGCAGGTTAATGTGTGCGGCGATCGCCGCAGCCCTATTGTGGGGAAGTCAATCAGCAGCAGACAAGATGGTGGTCGGCTGGGTCGAAGAAGCGTCGATTAAGCCCGAAAACCTCATACTTCAAGCAAAGGTGGACACTGGTGCGGGCAACACCTCCATTGACGCACGCAACATCGACTTCGTCAAGCGAGACGGGAGGAGGTTCATCCGGTTCGAGGTGGACGGCCGAGACGGCAACACGGTCGAGATCGAACGGGAACAGGTTGGGATAGAGACGGTGCCCCAGCTCAGCGGGGAGTATCAGGAACGCCCATTGGTGATCATGGAGATTTGTCTGGGAAACGAGTGCAGAAACACCGTGGTGAATCTGACGGACCGTTCGCGCCTCAGATACCCGCTGCTCATAGGACGGAGCTTTATGCTGGATCGGGTGATTTGTAACCCCTCGGCGCGGTACACGCGCAAGCCGGATCGGTAGGAGGCCCCCTTCCGGTCATGGACAATGGTTCCTGGAGACCGTATGAAAGTGTTCCTGTTCGCGTTACTAATAGTAACCCCCATGGCGCTGACCGTGCAGACGTCCGCATCCGAGAAGACGACCGTCGTGGGTCTCATCGAAGACGTTCGAGTCGATCCGGGGGGGCTCATCTTCAGTGCAAAAATGGACACGGGTGCGGACCATTCCTCAGTGAACGCTCAGTCCATTCATCGCTTCAGGCGCAGGGGAGTGAGGTGGGTCCGCTTTGACCTGGTCAACGCCGACGGAACGACGGCTTCGCTCGAGCGAAGACTGGTCCGTCTGGTAACGATCAAGAGATCCGAAGGGAAAAAGAGCAAGCGACCGGTCGTGAGGCTCACGATTTGCATGGGGACCATTTCGCGCGAGGTGGAGGTGAATCTGGTGGATCGAAGTCGGTTCAACTACAAGATGCTTATCGGCAGAAGTTTCATGGAGGACAACGTTCTCGTGGATCCTTCGCGGAAGTTCACTATTGAACCCCAATGCCCGCAACAACCCACCGAGTGACGCACGGAACAGCCCGATCGTTCGGTTCACTTCATGCCGTCGCCGCGTATCACCACCAGGACGGTTCTCAGCATTATGAGGACATCGAGAAAAAAACTCTGGTGCTTGAGGTAGTACAGGTCGTACTCGATCCTCTTGGCCAGGGAGAGGTCTCCCCTGCACACCACCTGCTGATAGCCGGTAATTCCAGGCCGGGCCTTCAGTCTGCGCCTCTGCCACGGATCGTACCGTTTCACCAGTTCAACTTGTTCGGGTCGGGGCCCCACGATACTCATCTGTCCCAGAAGCACATTGAACAATTGAGGAATCTCGTCCAGGCCGAAACGACGCAGTATCCTTCCGAAACCGGTAACCCGGGGATCGTTTCTGAACTTGAAGACCGGCTCTTTCAACTTTTTGAAATCAATCATGCCCTTAAGTTTCTCTTCCGCGTCTTCAACCATGGACCGGAATTTGTACATGTCGAACTGGTTACCGTACATTCCCGCTCGTTTCTGAACATAGAACACCGGCCCCTTGCTCGTGACTTTAATGAGCACGGCAATTGCCAACCACAACGGCGATCCTGCAACAAGGACGACGGACGCGACGACAACGTCCATGGCACGCTTCACCCAGGCGTACACCGGATGAAGCGACGCGTCCATAAGGCGCATCAGGGGGATGCCCGAAAAGCTGCCGAGTTCCCTGCGACTGACGATGACGTCCACAAAGTCGGGAACCATGTAGAACGAGATACCGTGTTCTTCACAGAAATTCAGTACTCGCACCATAGTCTCGCGCTGAGCTGCGACTTGCGGGTCCGTCCCGCGTCCTTCAGGGACGACGATGAGCTGATCGAACGGTGCCTCTCGGTAGATGTCCTCAAGGTCTTTCGCCGTACCCAAATACGGTATCTGGTCTCCGTTCCCGATAATCCTGTCGGACTTAAGACCCCAGCCCAGCCTCCCGAGGACGTGCGTACACCTATTGTGCTTTTGAAGCCGGTCCAGCAGAGCCTCGACGTTGCGATTCCAGCCCATCAGCAAAACGCGGTACATAGTCACGCATTGATCGTCGAGACGGCGGTCGACGAACCGAAAGCAAATGCGCACGAGAATCATCAGCGTGCACGCCGAGACAAAGCCCCCTACGTACACTATCCGTGACAGAAGCAAGTATCGGAACATGAAAGATATGACCATCAAGAAAACCATCGAATAGAAGCCCGTGATCAGAACGATCCTCACGCGGAAACCCAGAGACGTAGCAAAGTGCAGTTCGTCCCTGTACATACGCTCCCGTTTCATCAGGAGAATCCACAGTGCGGTTGTGAGTATCGTTGCCTTGATGTACGGGTCCACCGCGGGGGTCGATGGAAAAGTGAGCGGAATTAAGGCCGTAACGTAATCAACGTGAAACCGAAGGTAGTAGCATCCCAGGAACGACACGAGGCACGCAGCCACGTCCAGTGCCGCCAGCAACCAATTCCGTCGCCGCCACACCCTGGCAAACGTACCAAGGGCCATCCTTCCCTTATCGGACCCTGCAAGTGTTCGGGGTTCCGACTCTCGCTTGGGAATGCTCTTGACCGTTCCCGGACGATGCACCACGCTCCTCCCTCAGTCAGCAAAAATACGAGATATCGCGCGACTGTCTTTGACGGCGGAACCGACGAGTCTGAACACCGCGCCGGCGTCTCGCAACGATAATCAATCTTTCATGCTCATAGCAATTTGTTGAAATGATGTCCAGTTTTTTCAACGACATCTCCCTTGGACCCGATTCACCGCAGGCTCGAGAAACATCCGCATCATGCGAAACGATAGTGCTTGAAAATCTCCTCGTTGTCTGACAAGGTTCACCACGCATTGTCAATGTTTCGACACGACGGCAAGACGGAACGAAAGGCATTGAGTGTGCCGGGACCCATCGAAAAATCAAGCAACCCCTCGGTTTCGCATTGGGAAACGGTTGCATGGATCGTTTTCTGTGCCACCAGCGTACATCTTGCGGTTCTTGAGCCGTATCTTGTGATCATCCCGGGGGAACGAACAAAAGTGTTCTCGGGACTGCTCTGCGGTTTGAGTCTGGTCGCTGCGGCGGTCTTCGCAGGGAAGCAGTCCGGTCGAATCAAGCCGCTTCCCGTCATCATATCGGGAGTACTGGCAATGCTTGTCATCCTGAGCGGCATGTTCAGTCAGACTCCGGAACCGTCTTCAGTCAGGGGCTTCGCGGCCGTCACATCCGCACTGGGAGGCTTCTGGTGTGCCAGACTGCTCATGTACAGTCCTGCCCGGCAGCGTTACTACCTCTGGTTCAGCGTCGGCCTGCTAAGCGGCACACTCTTCCTGGCCCTTGTCGGCAACATGACCACCGGTATGATATTTCCTTTACTGGACTCGCACTGGCACCCCGTGGCAAACAAAGTAATATTGTTCTCCGTCGCGCCGTTGGCACTCTTGTTCATGAAGTCGGCAGGCTTGAAGGCAATGGCGATCTGCCTCTTGATCCTCAGCTATATTGTGCTGCTGTTGGGGGGACTGACGTCGGGACTGGAATCGGCCGTTTTCATTCCGGTCGTCATGCTGCTCCTCGCCGTGTTCGTGTGGGAAGTTCGGTCAACCGGTATGCGGCGACTCGGCGTCATGCTGGCGGTGCTTTTGGTCATGTCCTCGGCCCTGGGAAATCATCTCTTTCATCAAGGTTCCCGTCTGGAGAAAGGGCATATATCGGTAGCATACAGAGTAGAAAATCTTTTCTTGTCCTGGGACATTGCAACGCAGCATCCGTGGCTGGGAAACGGCCTCCTTGCACCGCGCCACGAGTACCTGCGCGACTATGAACCGAAATATCCGTATATCGACAAGAGATTTCTCGACGAGTGGACGGACATGCTCAGGACTTCCGAGAATGTCGTCCTCACCTGTCTGGCCGACCTGGGGTTCCCATTTGTCATTCTCTACACCGGTGTGATTCTCACACTACTGTTCATGCTCCTCAGAGCGGTTTTTCATCCGCCCCGGGAGTACGTGTTCCATCCTGCCGCCCTTCTGCTGCCCATTGTCGGCGCGCTGCTCCATTATCAGGTCCTGGACGGAATGGTTCACCCCCAACTCAGCTGGTTCTTTCACATACTTCTCGGCCTTGTTCCCAGGACCTTGCCGGCACGTGACGGTTCGGTGATCAACCGGTGGTCGATCATTATGAAAATCGTCCTGATCGTCGGAACGTTCGCAGGCGGACTTGCACTTGGGGGATGGCTTCCCGAGGGATTTCCGTTGAAGTATATTGGGTTCGAGCCGGTCTACCAGGGGTTCTAGACGAGCGCATTGCAAGGAATCCGCATCATCCCGGCATCTCCTATCCTCGGTACCCCGGCTTGCCGTACTCGGCCGTTACCTCGATGGAAATCCCTCCCCGCGGGTTCATGAGTCCCCTGACCCGTGCCCATCGGGGCTCGCAGGCTGCAACCAGATCGTCAAGGATACGATTGGTGATCTCCTCGTGAAACATCCCGACGTTTCTGAACGATCCCAGGTAGAACTTCAGAGATTTGGATTCCAGGCATTTGCGGTCCGGAATATAGGTGATAATGATTCTCGCGAAATCAGGCTGCTTGGTGAGGGGACACAGGCTCGTGAATTCAGGGCAGGTGAATTCGATGGTATAATCCCGCTTCGGATATCTGTTTGGGAAACTCTCAAGAACCGCTTCCTCAGGCTTCTGCGGTAAAGACGTCGGGCCGGCGCCCAACAATGACAGGTCCTTGAACTGGTCGTTCGGCATGTCGATACTCGCGGCTTGAAGGCTATGAACCGGGATGAACGTTCACAGCGAGAGTGGATGGATCCCGCGAACCGCGGGATGGGCGAACCTCGGGCAAACCCAATTGGTCTCGGTGTAAGTCCTTCCCATGCGGCAAACCGCCACAGGAAGCGCGACTTCCGAGTACATTTCACGCTTCAGGACACGGAGGCACGAGCCCCTTCGCTGCGCCGGCGTCCCCGCTCGCGGTTCTGCGCGGCTCCATTGATCGTACGGCGCGCCGGAAGGCGAACACACCGTACCGATATCGTATGACACATTACCACAAAACGCGCCGGCGAGGTATAATGCATGTGCATTTTCAAACACGTGACATGGGCTTGACATCCCTGCACCCGCGTGCCGCGAACCCTTACGGCGTCCGGATCCGGCGTTCGTGCGGACTTCGGCAAACCTCGGCACAGGCCGCGCGAGTCAGTCGCGTCGCCGACAACAGGTGGGTGTAACGGTACCCGATCATATGAACGAAGGGGTTCTCAATCCAGTACCATGAAGAGCGACATCACCATCGGCGGGTATCTTCCTCTTGATTCCGTCTTACACGGTCTGGATCCGCGTACGAAACTGCTCGGACTCATCGCAATGCTCGCCTCGATTTTCTGGTCGCCGGTCCCGGCAGGAGTGCTCGCGACCGCGGTGCCGATTTTCATTCTTGCCGTGCTCAGCCGGGCGGGTTGGAAGATCTGGCTCCGTTCGACCTACCGTTTCGCGGTAATGTTGGCGGCAGTCCTGGGACTGAATGTGTTCTTCCGAACTCAAGGAAGACCCGTCTTCATGGGACAATGGGAATTGCCGATCACGTGGGAAGGGCTGGAAATTGGACTCATTTTTACCTTCCAGATCATGCAGGCAATTGTCGCGGCTTTGGTATTGACATTCACCACATCGCCAACCGAAATGAGCAGAGGAGTGGAACTCCTTTCCAAACCTCTGAAGAGACTCCGAGTACCGGTGGACGATCTGGGCATGGTCGTGCTTCTTGCCATGAGATTCGTGCCTCTTCTCCAACAAGAGTTAAACGCGACCATCGAGGCTCAAAAATCCCGCGGTGTGGATTTCCGGAAGGGACGGCTCTCGACCCGAGCCGGGAATCTGGTCGCCCTGCTCTCTCCCGCACTGTCGGGGGCTCTGAGAAGGGCCGATCTTCTTGCGCTGGCAATGACCGCCCGGGGTTTCCAGCCCGGCGGCACGCGAACTCAGTTCAAACCACTGAAATTCCGTCGCGCGGATCGAACAGCCGTTGGAGTCCTCCTGCTCTTTCTTGGTTGCCGTCTTACCCTGTTGCCTTGAGTCCGGCGTGCCGCACGGGCCGGGCATTGGCTGAAACACGAATGGCGGCCCATCACACGACAACGCCGAGTGCGAGCATATACGTGAAAGGATTGTAAGCGATGAAGAATGAATCCCCCTGGGAAGACTGGTTGTTGGAGGCAATGGAACCCGGCTCGGTTACGTTTGGCTGGGACGATCGTGAAGTACGGACCATCGCTGTCCCCGAAGGCACACTGAAAACGATGCAGTCCGCGTGGGATTGGATCGGCGCCCGCCTCATCGAACTGGAAAAGGAAAGGGGCAAACCTCGAATGGTATGCTTTCGGCTCGACAACGGCCAGTTCAGAGGTCTGAGATTCCCCGACTGGAATCCCGGATCACTATAGGACAGAAACTGACCTCATCATTTCCGGAGGCGGGGTTGTGTTCGCCGGAGATCTTGTTCCGACCGCAGCGAAGCAATCTCGGCGCGTGGGAAACGAGGTTGCCGTGTCGCTTCGGTCCCTGTGTCGATATGCCGGCAGAGTCCCTCTCCACAGCGACACCGAGAGCGTATGGATATCCTGAGATAACTGTTGTGCTTGCCGGCTGGTGTGATATAAGAGGGCCTCAATACGGGACGATGCATCTTAATTGTCCCTTATTTCAAGGAGATCGGTAGTGATCTTACACTCCGAGAAGGAGGTCGCGGGTGAAACGCAATACGAGGATCGGAGCCGTTTTGGTCGGCACCTTGGCTGCGCTGATCTTTTCTGCGGCTCCGTCTTGTGCCGAGGACCTGGCGGCAAAAAGCTGTTCGGAACTGGTGAGGATGGCTCAGTCGTACCAGCAGGACCTCAAGACGGTAGACACCGTCCTCGGGTCGGCAATAGACGCGGGCAACATGGATAGAATTCGGTCCTACAAACTGAGAAAAGCCGCAGTCAGGAGGCAGCTCCAATCCGTACTACGCACCATTGATCTCAAGGAGTGCACGGTGCGGCCTTAGGGACGGCGGCGGCGCCCCGAAGGCAACTCAACACCGAGACTGTCACGGGGTGCCCTCACCTTCGGCCAAGAGTTGGCGCGCCCGATAAACTACCGGTCGGATTACTCGAAACACGTTGATCTCGCATCGGGTCGTCGGGAACAGAACCGGCTTCACCGCCCCCACGTCGAACTCCTTGAAGTCTTCCTTGTTTCTCAGGTAGATCCTGGAAAGCTGCCCGTCCGAGATGAGACAGAAAAGCTCCTGTGCTTCGTTCTCTATCCAATCAACCAGGTTTTCGTCGTGAGCACGAAGTCTCGTCCCTAGAATCGCTTCCGAGTAACGAACGGCCTTCCGGTCGTCCACTCCCAACCGACGGATGACCTCCGCCAGTCGCATCATCACCACATCGGCCACGGCGAAGCGCGGACCGTCCGGTCCTGCTCCGGCAGGCGTTATTTCCCGTCTGTCAACAGCTTGCTGGATGCGTGAAGTCTCCTGGAAATCCAGGATATACGCCGCACTCTCCGCGCTGATCAACCGGCTGAACATGTCTCCTCCAGGTCTTTCACTCAATAAGGCGAACGGTCGCGGATTCCGGTGAGCTGAGATTGCTTCGCTTTGCTCGCAACGACAGCCTTTGCCATGTCTTTGCGAGGAGCGAAGTCCCGCGCAGAACGACGAAAGCAATCTCGACGCGTAAGAAATGTGCGACCGTATTTATGGCACAGAGCACTTATTAAAATATTCAGGCCTCCGGATCCAGGCCGGCTGGATCTCACCGGTTCCCTCTGCTGAAATCGCCGGCCGTCGCGCGCCCAGGGAACCGAACTCAAGACGTCGAGCAGTTCATCCATTACGGCTATATCCGATAACACGCGGACGAGAGCGGGTCAAGAAGACATTGACACCAATTCGAGTTCACGACTACCGTCTGATGGAGTTCGGTTCTTGGCCGATCTTCGGCGGGCAGTCCGGTCTTAGTGCTCCGTTTCCTAAATGCGTTCGCGGATTCCGTCGTGCTGAGATTGCTTCGCATTGCTCGCAATGACAACCTTTACCATGTCTTTGCGAGGAGCGAAGTCCCGCGCAGAACGCGGGAAAGCAATCTCGACGCGGAAGAAATGTGCGACCGTATTTATCCCACAGAGCACTTGGCTGTGGATTGCGCGGACATGCCGGCGCGTTCTCTGATAATTCCCCTTATATTATTGACATGTTACAAGGACAACGGCCGCCTAATTCTGAGATTCCTGTTTAACTATCTTGTTTTGAATAAGTTTATTGACAAATGCCGTCTAATTTGATATATTAGTTTTGTCATTGTGAACAACTACTTGATTTGATTGACCAAGTATCTTAGCTCTCCTATGGAAGGAGTCGGGGATGGCAAGAATATTTTTCCTCAGCGTTTGTTTGATCCTCGTAACAGTGCCGGCCTTCTCGGTCGCCAACGCCTACGTCCCAATTCAACCCGGCTTCGGCGGCCACGGAATGGTCGGAGGGGCATGCCCCCCATCCGGCTGCCCGACGATGGCCATGCCGATGGCGCCTGCGGGCTATCCGCCTGCAATGCCAAGCAGGATCAGCAAGATCAAGCCTCAACCGCCGGCATATTGCGGGCCTGCACCGTGTCCTCCGCCGCCGATGTGCGGACCGGTCGCCATGCCGAGTTGTAAACCGCAGGTCAAGTGGTACTAAGATTCAAAGTACTCGTTTTCTACCTGAGTATACGTGTTCGGGGACACACATTCCTTGTGTGAATGGTCCCCGAATACGACCTGTACCATGGCCCTCGGCTTTGCGCCGACTCCGCGTTCAGAATTTTGACTTATCGCCTCGGTTGACCGTCTTGCGACCCGGCCGATCGGTCGGGGTTCGGGCCTTCTTCTTACCCTTTTCAGCGGCCTTGTTTTCAGGGGAAACCTTCTCCCGAACCGGCGGCGCAGTGGCTTTCATCCGCCCCAGTTGATCGGAAAAGGCGCGCCAAGAGGCGGCATACTCTCCGGCCTGCTCTCGTACCGTGTCCAGAGCCCGGCGAGTGCGCAGGAATTTCTTGAGAGCACTCAGCTCCCGGGAGATGTCAATGCTCCACCTGGCATCGGGTTTGGAACGGACGAGTCGAACAAGCCTGACCCCGCCCTTGAGAGTCCTCACCTGAAGGAGCGTCACATTGTCTTCAGCGCGTGAGACTACGGGAGGCGTCACCGGATCCAGAACGTTAAGGAGCGCAAAGTTCTCGGCCGGTTCCTTGAGTCTGAACTGCTCCGTCACGTCGCTTGCCAGGTTCCTGGATTCCTCAGAGAGCAGCTGCCTGGCCTCCGTGAGCTTCTGTGACTTCATGCGATCTCGATAGAGAACGAATACCGCATCGGGCTTACTAGGAACGAGCTCGCACCCAAATAACAGCACGGCCCCGAGCAGGCCGACAATGGGGATCAAGCCGCGAAACCGGCGCGATTTCATCCTTCCGCCTCGAGCTTCCGGAAGCCATTGTCTGTTGTGCACGGCTTCACGATAATCGGACGATGCTCCCCGTCGCGAAGAGCGTTTCCTGCGATGCGCTCCCATCCGGGCTGCGAGATGATGCGCCGGCCAAACTGACGCATACGTTGCCTCTCTGACTTTCATAGGCGAACTACCCGATACGGTCGAAGCTTCTCGGAGCCGTCGTCCATCCTCGGGATCCTTCTCTCACGGCACGGATTCTGCGTGAATTCTCCTGTGTTCCCTTAGCACGCGGTGACGTGAACGTCAATTCTTCGGCTCAACTCTGCAGTTGCTCTCGAGGGTAAGACAATCGCTTCACGCGCATGTCATCGACGGTCACGGAGTGGCTTCGCAATCTCCATGCCACGCACTCGGACTCTTGTCTTGTCCGGTTCATATTTGGCCTCGACGAACCTGAGACGACCGCCTCCAGGGCGCTGAAAGGCCCGCGGGATCCATGTTTCGGGCCTCTGGGGAACTAACCCGTTGCGGCCCGCGGTCGCGGATCGATGTGAGCACACCCCACCGTGCGGCATTCGTCCGACTCCGGTGCCGTCATGACGGGAAACCAGGCTCTCATGGTGGTCCCACCGGTTGCGCCGTCGTCAATCCATAACGTACCGCCGTGAAGTTGTACGATCTCCCTGCAGATGGACAACCCCAGGCCGGTACCGCGTTCTCCCTGCGTTCCCTCTGCAGTGCTTCGCCCGAAGCGTTGAAAGACGCGTTCACGGTCCTCCGGTTTGATGCCGATGCCCGTGTCCGCCACGGCAAGTTCCACTCCCTCCATGCCCGAATAAGCCGTTCGTCGGCTGGTCACAACGATACTCCCGCCCGGCTGAGTGAATTTGATCGCGTTGGTTACGAGATTGTGGATCAGCTGGGAAATCCGCGCGAGATCGGCAAATACTTCAGGAAGTTCATCTTCAAGACGGGCTTCGAGTGATATGCTCTTCTGCTCGGCCAGGACGCGGAGGCCCTGAAGGGTTTGGTTCACGGGCAGGTTCATGTCGACTGCAATTCTCCTTAACCCCGCCATTCCCGATTCCAGACGAAGAAACTCCAGCAGTGAATTGATGAACGCCAATTGATCGCCGGCGCATCGGTGGAGGGTCTCGACTTTGTCCGCCACATCCGGAGGCATTTGACCTTTTCTGAGAAGCTCTATCGTCCCCAGCAGCACTTGAAACGGAGCCCGCACATCGTGCGACAGGATGGACAGGAGTTCCGCCTGGCGCTTGGTGAGTTCTTCCGTCCGGCGTTTGAGGCGGTTCCGCTCCACGAGATTCTCGATCATAAGCACGATCTTTCGAGGATCCAGATTGAGCAGTTCCCGCTTCTCCAGGTACCCGTCGGCACCCGCCCGAAAAGCGTCATTCCACGCGTCCACACTCTCCATGGAGGAACTGATGACCACGGTACAGTAAGGGTCTCGCTGTTTGATCTCGCGGCAGATATCTATCCCGTTGCCGTCCGGAAAGACTATGTCGAGCACGATCGCGTCGTAACCGTCGGCGGAAGCCTGTCGCGCGGTCTCCGCCCTGTCGACCTCGTCGACGCAAAACGCGTTGCCGATCATCATGCACACCCGATGCCTTATAATCGGCTCATCGTCCGCGATGAGAACAGACAGGCGACGATCCATCTATGCCTCCAATGCCATGGGTACCCGAAACACGAAGCAGGCTCCGGTACCGGGACTGTTTTTCACGTCTATTCTTCCGTGGTGAGCGACGGCTATCCTTCGTGCCAGGTACAGCCCTCTTCCCGTTCCGCCGGTAGTAAACCCCAACTGAAAGATTTTTCCGAGATTCTCTGTAGGAATGCCGGGGCCCTTATCGTTTACTTGAATGAATGCCTCCATGTGTTCGCTTCCAACGACCACCTCGATCTCTGAATCGGCGTCGGTGAACTTGACCGCATTGCGTATAAGGTTGTCGACCGCGCGGATAAGATACCGCTCTTCTCCCCTCACCATGATTGCGTCGACGTGCAGATGATTAGAGGCAATGACCACGCCTTTCGCGGACGCGGCCTCCCGGTAGTTGTCGACACACTTGTCCGCCACCAGGTTGAGATTCACCAGTGTCGGCCGGATCTGAAATACATCCGAGTGAAGCCGGATGAAATCCATCTTTTCCTCGAGCATTGCGAACAGGTCCGCACGCTTGCGTTCAACCTGGTCGATCAGTTCAAGCCCTTCCTGCGTGCGCGATTCCTTGAACATTTGCTTTGCACCGTCCAGTCCGACACCCATCACGTCCAGCGCGGCCTTGAGTTCGTGGCGGTACAGTCGACCGATCTCCTTGTCTATGAGAAACTGGTCCGTCGTGTCTCGAATAAGAATGACCTGACGACCAAGCTCGATCTCATACCGCCTCCCTCCGCTCGAAAGCGCAAGCCTGTCGCCGAATATCTCCGTTGGTTCGTCATCGTCGGAGGACGGCGCGGTGACGCGGGATAGCACAGTCTCGCGAGAGTACCTCCTGAGCGCAAGTTCAAGGGAATCCGTACCAAAAAGACGCTCTCTGAGGTGAACGTTGTCTTTGAGCATTTTTTCGCATGCCGGGTTCATGTAGTAGAGGAGCCCGGTCTTGTCGATGCAAATGATCCCGTCCGGCACTATTTCCAGGGCCTGTCGGTCGAGCTCGCTGTTGCGGACCTTGCGCTTGCGCTCCTCGTTGAGCCTCTCCGTCGTCTGGCGGTGAACCGACTCCTTTGCCGGTGCATACGACTCATAGAGGAACGCCCGCACCATGGTCTGTTTGGTCGACTCCGGTGAAAGACCGATCCCCCCGTTGTCGGCCTCGAGGATGCCCGCCATCAGCAGTCTTTGGAAATAGAGATCGTCTGTACGGCTCAGTAGAAGCGACCTCCATTCCTTTTCCGGCAGAGGCACGAAAAACAGTGTCGTCAAGTACACCGTGCGCGTGAGCGATGACAACTCCTTCATGTCGTGGATGGAACGCACCATCTGGTGGAAGTCCACGTTTCCTTGCCGCTTAGGGAGCTTAAGGGGCGCGTACCGGCCCGGGATGCCGGGTCTCCACTGGCCGAGTATCTCCACACTCGGGTACCTGCCGCGTAATGTGCCGACCAGCTTGGGTGAAACACCCGCGTCCAAGTGCCGAAGCACACACAGTCTCGAGGCCGCACGGATCTCTTCAGGAACTCCGTCTCGGGCGAGAAAATGCTCGATGAGAAAGGGAACCGCGCGTTCAGGCTCGGCCTCCTTCAACAGAAGAATCTGCATGAACGCCATGTCGGGCGACGGGTAATCCCGAAAAAGCTCGTCGACATTCCCTCGCAGCTGCCGATAAGCCCACAGACATGAAGGCGTCAGAAAGCCACGCTTCTGAATCATTTTTCTGAGTATCACCCGTTGAGAGGAAGTTGCCCAGAAGACACCCGCCTGCACCGCAACGTTCTGGTAGGAGGGCTCCCCTTTTTCCAGAAAGGTCGCCAACTGCGAAAAAGTTTCGTCCGTAAACTTCTGTTGTCTCGTCGCATCGACGGCGAACAGATTACTGAACCGCGCGACCAGGGTCTCGACGGCGGCGTGCTTCTCCAGTTCATTGAGAAACTTCTTTAGCATGCACGACTAATTATTCAAAATTACGACGAATGTCAAGAACTAATCCGTGCGGTGGGGCACGATGTGGGTGAGAGAACGTGCATATCATGAAACGCGCGGCGCGGCGAAATTCCCCCAAGAACAGCTCAAGAATTCCGAACGGCCCGTACAGCCTTACAAAGTTCTTCCATGAGTTCCGGTCCAATCTCTTGCCATTGCGCCCTCCAGCAGCCGACTTTGGCAATGACCTCCGTTTCCCAAGGCAGCCAATTCCGTTGATCCTTTGATCTGATGTATTGCTCCACGTCGGCTGGTACGGGAGGCGTGAGCACTTGATCGAAGCGTTTGAGCACGCTTCTGAGCAGACGATCTCGTTCTTTCATCTGTTCCGCGGCCGTGTCCGCGACGTGTTTCGCAACCGGATGATTGCCGATGAGGTTCGGCTCTTTGGAATCCCAGGCGGTGGTCTTGACTTCCGTATTCATATCGAAGTCCGAACCGACGAGGCCGTGCGAAGCCGAGTGCACGACGGCGAGCGACGCAGGTTTGTCCATGAATCCAACCCCCAATGTAACTGCACGAAATCGGAAAGAAGGTGAACGAAAATTGACCGGATGCGATCCCGACCCGAGGAAAGAGCGGTCTGCGGCCGTCTTCACCCCAGGCTAACGTCGGCGAACCGCAATTACGGGGCTCCCTATAGATTGGTTTCGATTCCTTGTCAAGGTCTTTCTTGGAAGAAATTCACGAGGGGGTTGTCAAGATATCCATATTAGGGTACTCAAGAATAGAGATTTCATTGTCGTTCAATAGTAAGGAGGGAATTCCGTTGAGCACTCGAGAAGAGAACTACAGATTCGGCACCCTGGCCATCCATTCCGGGCAGTCTCCCGATCCCACAACCTTGGCCCGCGCCGTTCCGATACATCGGACGTCGTCGTACGTGTTCAGGGACTCGAAGCATGCGGCCGCCCTCTTTTCGCTTAAGGAATTGGGAAACATTTACACGCGATTGATGAACCCCACGACCGACGTCCTCGAACAGAGAATGGCCGCGCTGGAGGGAGGAGTAGGCGCGCTGGCCTTTGCATCGGGAACCAGTGCGATCTTTTCCTCCATCATCAACATCCTGGAATCCGGGGACGAATTCGTATCGACAAGCAACCTGTACGGCGGAACGTACACGATGTTTCACGACATACTCCCTCGGTTCGGTATTCAAGTCAGGTTCATCGACTATCGGTATCCGAGCCGCATCAAGGACATGCTCAATTCCAAGACAAAGGCGATCTTTCTCGAGACCGTCGGGAATCCTAAACTCGGCGTTCCCGACTTCCAGGCTTTTTCGGAGATTGCGCGCGACGCGCATATACCCCTCATCGCAGATTCCACCTTCACTACTCCGTATCTCTGCCGCGTGATCGACCACGGGGCCGATGTGGTGGTTCATTCGCTTACTAAATGGATCGGAGGACACGGGACGGGTATCGGCGGCATCGTGGTGGATTCCGGAAGGTTTGACTGGACCGACTCCAAATTCCGTCTGTTCAACGAACCCGAACCCTCGTATGCGGGGCTGCGGTTCGGCCATGACTTGGGAGATCTCCAGTCAATGGCCTTCATATTGAGAATGAGACTTGTTCCGTTGCGCAACCTGGGTTCCTGCATCAGCCCGGATAATGCTTGGATATTCATCCAGGGGTTGGAAACTCTTTCCTTGAGAATGGAGCGCCACAGCAGCAACGCTCTTGCCGTTGCGAGGTTTCTCGAACGGCATCATGACGTGGATTGGGTGCGGCACCCCGCGCTCGAGTCCGACCCGTCCTACCAGCTTTGCCGGCGCTATTTCAGGAACGGCATGGGAGGAGGAATGGTGGTCTTCGGAATCAAGGGCGATCCCTCGCGGGCGGAACGATTCATCGATAACTTGAAACTCTTCTCACACCTGGCCAATGTGGGAGACGCGAAGAGTCTGGCCATTCATCCAGCCGGCACGACCCACTCGCAGTTGACGCCGGAGCAGCAGTTGGCGGCCGGAGTGCCTCCCGAACTCATTCGATTGTCAGTCGGAATCGAGGATATCGAGGACATAATAGAAGACCTGGAACACGCCTTCTCCAAGATACCGTGACCGACCGGTGTAATCGCAGGGATCTCCGCGGGACGCCCCCTCACAACGCCGGCTTCAGGTGTTGCAAACGCCCCGGCAAAGGAGTCATGCGAGAGACCTACGCACCGTTCATTCGTCGTGAGTATGATCGTGACTATGATCATGGGAATGATCGTGACTATGATCATGGGAATGATCGTGCGGATGAGTGTGGCTCTCTGAATGACCGTGTGAGTGGGGATGTTCGTGCCGATGGTTCCCCGCAATCCTGGAGATTTCCGTCAATGCCTTGGTGAACTCCCCATTGGCCTCCTCGATCAGATGAATCCCCTTCCGGATTCGGTCCGCTGCCGAATCAAGCCCCTCGGCCTTGAGCATTTCCGCGACTTCTCCATATCCCCGAAGGTGATCCAAATTGTGATCGATCCAATGGGTCAGTCGAATTCTGCTTTTTTCCAAGTAATCCATGGTCACTCCTTATGAACCGCATCACCGGCTTCGGGAAGCGGACTTGTGCTCGACAACCATTGTCAGAAAATTGGCGAGAAGCGTACGGCCGGATTGCAGATCCGGGGTCGCTGCATCCACGTCGAGCCATCCTCGTTCCGGGTGAAATGCCGTGCCGTACACCGTGAGGCCCGGAATCCGTATCAACTGTGCCTCCGACCGGTCACTCCGGGCAAGGTTGACAAAGGGTTCCGGGACGGTTTTGACTTCCTCGTAATGGCTCTGCATGACATAAAACGAACCGGGAAAAGATGAAACCCCTCGGAGAATCGGATCGTCCTTCAGGATGTCCAACCGGACCTTCCCACGCTCGGCCACGGCCTCCGCGGGGTAGCGATCCGGATACGTGCCCTGGAAACGCGGGTCGATGAAATCTACGGTTCCTCCAAACGCCAGAGCAAGGAACTGATGACCGCCGCAAACCCCGAGCACCGGCTTCTTGTGGGTCAACACGAGTTCTCTGAGCTCTGCCTTGAGGAGATCCAACTTCTCGCCTGCATCGCCGTCATAGCGATACCAGGGCGTGCCCTGGGGACTCAGCAGGATGAAATCAAACTCAGAGGAATTGAGGCGCCCCCCGGTTGCCGTCATGAAATGAACGTAGTCCAGACGTACGTCGGCGTTCTTCAATTCCGCGACTTCTTCGGGAAGCTTGCGGGTAAATGCCTCCCGGAGATCCTTGTACCGGTCGGGATCGGGGTCGCTCAGTTCCAAATCTATGAGCAGGCCGGTCAACGCGGGCCTCCTCGGATACTTGTGAACGACGAGCACGATCCCTGCAACGAGGATACAGAGGAGGCAGACGGCCGCCACGATCCTCCGCCGATCGCTCAATATCGATCCTTTCATGGCTGTCCGTTGGTTACCACTGTTGATAGGGAATTCCCCAGTAAGGGTAAGGTCTTTGCAAAAACACCTTGTACGTGTCTCCATCAACCGAACGGAACAAGCCGCGGATCGTTCCGTCGGGGTAGAGGTACCCCTGGAACGTGTGCCCGTCTCTCATGCCGAATATGTGGTTTCCCCTCACCTTTCCGGTTATCCCGAATTTGGCCGTACCAAACACGTTCCCGCCTTCGACGATGCCGCTGATGTCTTCACCGCGTTGTTCGACGATGTTGACGCTGCCCTTGGCTCCGAAGATCCTTCCGTTCGCGGAACCGACCCACGGTCCTCGAATGTCCGAAGCCTCACAGGTATGGCTCTGGAATACGACCAACCATCCCAACAGAAAAATACCCACCCAGTATCCGAAACACGTCTTCTTAGTCATCATCACACTCTATCACATTTCGCTCAATAAAGATAGATAAATAAGCACCTTGTGATGGAACATTCAAGTCAGAACCCGAGGACCTCGGCATCCCGTGCACCGAGTACCCACACCCAACGACCGTCCGGCGCCACGTCAGAAAATGCCGGGCTCTCGGAACTCGCCGAACACTTCTCTGAATACTCCCGCCATCTCCCCGACCGTGGCGTAGGCTTTGCAACACTCGACGAGCGCGGGCATCACGTTCTTCTTTTCTCGTGCATCCTTCTCCAATCGCTTGAGCAGCCGGGAGACCTCGGCGTCGCTTCGTTCGGCCTTCACCCTGCGGAGAGCCTCGACCTGGCGCTCTTGAGTTTGAGGATCGTATTCGTGGAGTTCCACCTCCGGCTCGTCTTCGTCCACGTATTTGTTGACGCCGATCTTGATGTACTCTCCCTTCTTGAGTCCCCGCTCCCATTCGTAGGCTTGCCGAGCCGTCAGTTTCTGGACGAATCCCGTGGAGACCGCTTCGATCATCCCTCCCACATCTTGGATCTTCCTTCGAGACTCCTGGATCTTGTCCTCCATCTGCTTGGTAAGCGTCTCGATAAAATACGAACCGGCAAGCGGATCGACCGTGTCTCGCAGCCCGATCTCGTCCATGAGCAATTCACAGGTCCGCAGCGACAGGAGGGCGGCCCTCGGGGTGGGGATGGTGAAGGCCTCGTCGAACGAACAGAGTGCCGTGGTTTGAGCCCCGGCCAGTGCTGCGGCAAGGGCGTAATAGGAACTTCTGATTATGTTGTTCTCCGGTTGCGCCTTGGTAAGTCCGAATCCTCCTCCCCCAAAGAGGCCCCGCAGGTGCATGGACTTGGGATTCTCCGCTCCGAATTCTTCTTTGAGCATCCTTGCCCAGAGTTTACGTGCGGCGCGAAACTTGGCCACCTGTTCCCACAGATTACCGAAGATGTTGAAATTGAATGTGATTCTTCGTGCAATATCGTCAACGGACAGTCCTCGGGACCGGGCTTCGTTGATGTATTCGGCAGCGATCTCCAGAGCGAACCCGATCTCCTGTGCGGGATTGGCTCCCGATTCCCTGATGTGGTATCCGCACACCGACACCGGATTGCAGCGAGGCAACGTCGTGATCGAATACTCTATGGTGTCGCCGATGAGACGTACCGCATCGTGAACGGGATAGATCCACGCACCCCTTCCTATCATCTCCTTGAGGATATCGTTCTGCGGGGTCGCACTGATTCGCGTCCGATCGAACCCTCGTTTTTCCGCCATGGCCTGATACATCGCGAGTATGATGGAAGCAACCGCGTTGATGGTCAACCCGGAGCCGATCCGATCGAGTTGGATGTCCGCAAACGCGACCTCGAAATCCCTGAGAGTGTCGACGGCCATTCCCACGCGACCGACCTCGCCCTCGACAATGGGATCGTCCGAATCGTACCCCATCTGGGTGGGCAGGTCGAATGCGACATTCAGTCCGGTTTGGCCGTGGGAAATGAGGAGCTTGAATCGTTCATTGGTTTCCTGGGGAGTGCCGAATCCGGAATACTGTCGCGTGGTCCAGGCTCTGGACCGGTAGCCCTGTGGATGAATTCCTCGGGTGAAGGGATAGTGTCCTGCATCGGCAAGGTCTTTCGCATAATCGAATCCGACTTGTTCAAGGTCTCCGGGTCCGTACTCGGTCTTCACCTTGATTCCCGACTGGAGAATCACTTCTTCGATCGCGTCCTTTTCGGTCTTGATATACTTGGCAACGCCCATGCTTGATCATCCTATAACAAATTGATTTTGTTCACTGAGTGCGGAACAGGCAAGCGGGCATGCACGCTCCGCGCCGGATTTCACTATTCTCCGCGACATCCGTCCGGGCTGTTCTCTCCTTACGGACTAATGATGTTGACAGTGATTTTCGGAGTGCCTATGATGGGAGCCCGGATTGGATTCTGATCCCTGTGCAGGTTAATCCGAACAGATCCGCCGTGTCAAGATCCTACGGAAGCATAATCAGTCTCGGCCGCGCCGGAGACGGGTACCGCCGATCTTCGGTGAGGTCTGTTCAGGCGTTTCCCCCGGGAATTCGAGGAGGTTTACGGGCGTCCATGCAGGTTCATGAAGGCGGCGGTGACGGTGATGAGCGGTTCCATGTACCGCTTCGATTATAACGGCGAATTTTGCACGGATTGATGACATGAGGAGGACTGCATGACGATAAGCAAATGGATTCACATGGGAACTGTGTTAAGCCGTCAGGCCGATCAGAGCCCGGACAAACTCGGTTGTCAAGACAAGGTGAAGGAGTTCACCTTCAAGGAATGGAACGAACGCAGCTGCCGTTTGGGGAATGCCTTGACCGATATGGGATGCGGTCACGGAGACCGATTTGCCATCATCGCGTTCAATCGCGTCGAGTGGATGGATATGTACGCAGGCTGTGCAAAAGGCGGCCAGATAGCCGTACCGATCATGTTCAGGCTCGCCGGGCCGGAGATCGAATACATCACCGGAGACGCGGGTTGCAAGGCATTCATCGTGGAAAAGCCGTTCGTGGAACTCATCGACGGCATTCGAGACAAGCTCCCCATTCCCCAGGGAAACTACATCTATCTCGGAGAACCCGGAGACGCGGTTCCGCCCGGTTACACGGAGTACGAGGCCTGGTTGGCCGCGGCTTCTCCCGAGGAGCCGCCGGTCATGGTCGACGCGGAGGACACCTGGACTTTTATGTACACCTCCGGGACCACGGGCAGACCCAAGGGAGTGGTGCGCACTCACGAAAGCTATTTGGCCGAGTACTACCTGAACATAGCCAACGTGGGCATTCGTTCGACCGACAAAGTCCTTATGGTGATGCCCATGTGCCATGTGAACTCCATCTTCTACTCATTCTGTTATACGCTCGTTTCCGCGCCCGTCAGCGTGTACAACGAAGCGAGTTTCAGTCCGGAGGACTTTCTTGCCACGGTTTCATCCCAGCGGGTTACGTTCGTCTCCCTTGTACCCACGCACTACATCATGATTCTCTCCCTGCCCGATGAAATCAAGAAGAAATACGACGTCTCATGCATGAGGCAACTCCTCATATCATCGGCCCCTGCACGCCGGGACACCAAGGTGGCCATTCTCGAGTTTTTCAAGAACGCTGAGTTGTGGGAAGCTTACGGCTCTACCGAAGCCGGCCTGGTAACCCTCTGCCGCCCGGAAGACCAGCTCCGGAAACTGGGCACCATTGGACGGGAAATCTACGGGATAGACCGCATCAAGGTCCTCAACGAAGAGGGCAACGAAGTGCCGGACGGACAGGTCGGCGAACTCTACGCTCGGAC
>JAVHLK010000033.1:43919-48442 GCA_031082285.1 Desulfomonilaceae bacterium | reverse complement strand
AAGCCCCTCGCATAGGTGTAAGTCACGACGGTCTTGGCCACCTCTGTGTCATCCGTGTCATAGGTGTGAATCGTCTCGGTCAGCGGAACATACCGCTTACGTCCCGCCGTTTCATCGGTGTGAAACTCGAAGATCTGTTCCTGATTCTTAAGGTTCTTGAGCGTGGTTTGCCCCTCGTCGGGACTCCCGACCTGACCGCTGAATTCAGCCATGCGCTTGTGTTGCTCAAGATGCGTGAAATCTCGCGATGTTTCGATCTCCAAATCTGCTTCCAGTTCGATCGCGGCCAACGTGATAGGTGTGAAGTCGGGCTCCTCGCCAAGAAGTTGTTCTGAATTCTCGGTTCGCCGCCCCGTGATGATCAGATGATCTAACGGTGGATCCCCCGTCGATGTGTTCCGGTTAAGGCTCGCACTCTCAATCGCATCATTCGTGAGCACAATCTTACCTATCCCCACCGGTTCATCCACACAGATGTCATGCACGTATATTGTCGTGCCTATCACCTCAAATACCGGGAACCAGATCTGAAGATTCTTCTTGATCGCGTCGTGCCACGTCATGCCTGCTGATACGGTGAACGTGTCCACCAACGGGATATCCGGAATGCCGATCTCGATATCGTACCCGCACAGGTTCGCAAGATGCCGAGCGCAATCATGATGCGTGTAGCACCCCGCGATCACCTCATAGCCGCCCTTCTGAAACTCTTTGCCGGGTAACCGAGGCCCCAGGATTCGGGTCCCCGTGTTCCCATTGACCAACTCACCGTCCCGGATCATCGCGTGTGGCCAGAATCGGTGTACCCAATTCCAATTGACGAAGCACAGTAGTTTCGGGATGCAATACTCGAGTAGTGAATTCGTGCCTTCGTCAGCTTCGCCTGATATCCGCCGGGTGCAAGTCAAGCTGTTACCGCTCACGCCGTCGGATCCACCCACGCCGTTGGCGAATGCACTAGAAACAAGCGTTTCCGTTTTCCCGGCCAGCTTCCGCTTAATCGTCCACGTATCGCTCGCTGAGATGTCCATCGGCTCCGCGAGCGTAATCTCCCAGGACGGACCCACCTGTCCAGCCGCCCGCGTTACCCGCCCGCTCGTCACCGACACAACATCTGTGCCGTTCCGCTCCACGCTAATTCCAAATCCTGGTAAAAATGCCATGTGTCATATCCCTTTCAATTGATGTTTTGTCCGTTCTCGAAGATGCCTGCCTACCTGCTGCCTATTGCCTACCTGCTGTCGCCGCCTGCCATCGCCCCCGTACCGACGATCATGGTCGTCGGTCGCGCGTCGTCGGGACGCGTCGTTTTCCCGTGTGGTCCTTTTTGTGTCCCCCTAGGGTAGGAAACACTAGGAAATGGTGCACATTGCAACTAGTTGATCCCTGTAAGGTGTTGATTTTATTAGCTCGCCATTCTGGTGCTTAAGACTACGGATCAGAAGGTCGGGAGTTCGAATCTCTCCGGGCGCACCAAAGAAAACCAAACTCGCGGGCTAAGGTCCAGGGGGCGCTTGTAATTCGGGGCAGGCCGTTTGAAGCGACAGGATGATCTGTAGTGATGAATGTGCCCCCCAAATATACAGTCTTATATCCCCACCAGACCAATTGAAGCCGGTTGATTGATCTTGAAGCACCGACTCCGCAAGGCGAAACAAGGCAGTGAGTGAAAAGCCCATCCTTGACATAGAAGAATCCGAAGACGTGCTTGATTCTCCTGCAGGGGATCCCATCGTTTTTTGGGAAGAAAAACAACCAGAATTGCTCACTAGCCCAGACCGACTTGTGCACGCGATTGGGCGGTGATCTAAGCAGCTTCAGTCAAGCGGCCAATTGTCTGCGCAAACGAGCGGAAACGAACCCCCGTCTGACGGCAGAACCTGAGAGGACAAGAAAAGATCCGGCACACATGCAAATATGTCAAGCCTGACCCGAATCCCGAATCCACTTGCCGTCAGACAGGGTCCACTGGGTTAGTGCTCCTCGGAGAAACGGAATCCCTTCCAATGGCCGACAAGTCCCCGCGTTGTCCGTTTGGTCGCCATCAGACCGGACATCCAGATGTTGCCGGCTTTCCCTATCCGAATGAAAGACGTCCATAGGCCGAGCACCATGTTGTGTGATAAGGTGGGTATAGCCGGGGACCTCGATCCCCGAGAGGCGAGCCAACCAAAGTGTGTAGGCGTTGGCTGCGGGAGAGGCAGGAAGAAATCGCTATTGTTGTCTCCGGAAGTCCCGAGAGTCCCTGAAGTCTCGTAGTCGTCTCTTGACGGGGAAGGTCGGTGCGAGCACCATGGAATCGGACGGTTCGAGATCAAGAGAGTGAGGGTGACGGACTCATGATTGTGAAACTGAAGGACAGGATGTCGGACTACCCCGACCTTTCGCCGGATGAGCCGTATTTCGTGATCGGAATCGAAGCCGACGATTTTCGGTTGCTGAATAACTACGGAAAACCATATCTCAATCCTTCCCACTTGTTTGAGATCGTCGATTCTCGGGAACCAAGCATTTGGATCACCGAGTACGGCGATGACGGTGAACGCTATTCATATCCGCCGGACCTACATGAACCCGGGTTCTTCGAGGATTACTTTGACGGGAAGAACGAAGCCCTATCGAAGTTCTGGCATACCATAAACAAGGGACTGTCCGATGCGGCGTGAGGAGCCGATCGCTGATGCCACAATTGTGCGGCGTTCGGTAGCGAGGACGCGGCGGAGGAACATTGCTCAAAGTTCGGGGGGCAACTCTCCTTTTGACCTATGCCTGTCATCGAGATGAGCCGAGAGCAGCGTGCCCCAACTCACCTTCTCATTTGCCGGTCTTGGTTCAGACGCAAAGGATATGGGTCAGAGATTCTGAGGAGTGGATTCATGCCTCATACGACTGGAATCCCGAGGTCTCCGGCCCGTCTCTAT
The DNA here is from genome assembly GCA_031082285.1 of Desulfomonilaceae bacterium. Classification (GTDB taxonomy): domain Bacteria; phylum Desulfobacterota; class Desulfomonilia; order Desulfomonilales; family Desulfomonilaceae; genus JAVHLK01. The sequence goes on along the minus strand of JAVHLK010000033.1, from coordinate 45,521 downwards.
TTCGGGTGCTTGCGACGCATGATGACCTGTGCCGCTCTACTGAGTGCCGGCAACAATCTTTGGATAACCTGGTGATGATGCAAAGCATAACTACTTGATTACACGTTTTCCGGCCCAGGTCATTGCAGAATTTATGAGCCGCCCAGCCCGGCGATGGATTGAGCGGCTTGATGAAATCGAATGCCTCTGTCGTGAAGTCCAAACTTCAAGAACCTTGCTTAGAACTCGGGGCCGGGCGGAGGACCGGGATCTTTTCCGTCCGTGCCGATCGCAGGAGATTCGGCATATCCCATCGGATTGGCCATAGTGCCGTCACCATCAACCGCGGAGGCCGACGCAACAGGACTGTACTGGGGGCCGGGAGGCGGATCGGTTTCTCCATCAGGTGTCGGTGATGCCGCACGGCTCATCGGGTTGACCGTCACTCCTGACGAGACGGGACCTCCCGTTACGTCAGGACGATTCTCATGTCGAGGGCCGAACCTGTGTTCCCGAGCGTGCGGCAATCCTCTCCGAGTGTTTGTTCCGCTACGAGACAAACCGGGGGATGCACTGCTGCCTGAACTTCCGCCTCTCGATCCGTCGCGGGAGATCCTCTCACCGGCTTGTTCAATCACAGGGGAAGTTACCGTATTCAGCGTGCCGGTAACCGCCTCCTGAGCTACGGGAGACGTGAGTTCGTCGGGCTCGTCGCCCTCCTCGTTGCCTCTCGATGCGTCCGGCTTGCCCGCATCTTCCTCGACGGGCTTCGGCTCTTCTGCCGTTTCCCTCGTGCCGCCGCCGCCCTCGGAGGTGTCCTTGCCGCCGGATTGCTTTTCACCAATATTTTCAGAGGCACACCGGCTGTTATAACCGCGAGAAGTATCTCGAATTAAGGGATGCCCGTCCGGATGCCCGTCCCCACCCCAATGGGACGCCTTGTCCCAGGTTCTGTCATCCCACATGCAGCTGGAGTTGGACACATCGCTCGCCCGTTGGGCGTCCTTCCAGTCTCTGTAGCCCTGGGGATTGTTCCGCGGCGGTTCCCTGTCCGGTCCTCCCAGATGTCTCTCGTCTACCGGATTTGGGAACCGCTCCTCTCGAATGATATCGGACGGATCTGGTATGCGATCGGGGGGCAGGTGAATCGTGCCCTCGCGAAAGTGGAAGGGTTTTCCCACAAATGTGCCCGGAAGTACTGTCAACGGAGGCGTTGACCGTTGGCCCATAGTCCTACGGGCCGGCTTTGAAAAGATGTGGTTCCGACGCGACGTCGCAGCCGATATTGCGGATCGCCGTAGCCCATGAATACTCCTTGCGTCGGCCGGCCGCACTCTGAGAGTGGGGGCGTGTGTTGTGTCGGACCTATTGATGACCATTCCGCCGCTTCTTCTCCCGAGTGATTGCACGCGGTTTGCGCGAGCGTGGTCGGCAAAGGATCTGTGGATCGCCATGTGACCGCTTCTCCCGCCAAGAGCCTGTGCGCCGCGCGTGAAAGCGTTGTGGCCAAATGGTCTATCGATCCCGATTGCCTTACGTGCATCACTGCTCCCCGTGCAGATCAGAAGACTGATTGCCGCCATGGCCGCGGTCATTGCGGCCGTTTTACATCCTGTGCCCCTG